>JAUVCD010000581.1 GCA_030590865.1 Myxococcales bacterium
TGGCGGTGAAGGCCGCTGCAGCGATCACCATGTAAAGCGGCCCGCGACGCATCGGGGCGTCCTAGCAGATTGCACTACCAGCGGCGCGCTGGGCGCCCCGATTTCTGAAAGACCGCTAGCCTCGAGCTGAGCAGGTTTCGAGAAAGGGAAAGGGGTCAGGTCCCATCACTTGTCACTTGAAGAACGAACGGGGCCACGAACGGGGCGGGTGGTTAGTAGCGCGGCGGCTGCCGAGCAACGACGGCCTTGATGGTGTCGTCCAGCACCGAACCGGCGCGGAGGCATGGGTGGCAGTCCGTCATTTTCTTGGGGCCACAGCCCGTCTTGAGCTTGAGGAGATTGAGCTGTCGCAAGGCGCGAGCATCGCCATGGTCCTGGGCGTCGGCGAGCAGCTTGCGGCGCGCCTCGCAATCTTCGGCAACACGGAGGCCGAGCACTACCGTCAAGGCGGGCGCGGCCCGCTCGACGACCTCTTTGGTCAATAGCAGGTTCCTGGCCAGCGTCGTGGTGGGGGTACGCCGGGTGGTATGGGTCCAGACTGCGTAGAGCAGATCCGGACCGGCCTGACCTGGGAGCCCTGCCATGATGCGTAGCGCTTCTTGGGCAAGCGGCGGGTCGTAGGCGCTGCGATGAATCTTGCTGAGAACTTTCCGATCCTTGGCAAGCTCTGGATTGGCCTGGATCTCCCGCTCCAGCGCCACCAGCTGTCCAATTCTCTCCGCACGGCGGCCACGGGCCAGCGCGAGCGCCTCCGCTGCCGTGCGTTGCTCAGGCGGGAGTGCCGCCAGCTCTGCGAGCGCTTCGGGGGTTCCGCCGGTGGCCCGCTCCCGCTGGGCGTGCCGATGCTCGGCGACGGCTTGCACGCAGACGGAGGCGGCGGCGGTCACCCCCGTCGCCTCGACGGAGCCCGTCAGCGCTGGTGCGACGACCGGCCGTAGGATGAGCGCCGCCGCGACCAGCCAGCCCGTGCCGAACAGAACGAGGAGGACCGCAGCCGCCGCGCCTCGTAGTGGGCCGATGCGCAGAGGCTCAATTGAGCTCTGCGGTTGCCAAGGGGCCATGGGTGACCGGTCACGGGGCCCCATGTCCAGCTCTGCGGGTGCCGGGACCCCTGGTGGGACTGCTGCCACCGCAGTCTGGATTGGCGCCTGAATGTCGCCTGTGCCGGCCCCGCTCGGGATAGCCGTGGTGATGTTCGCATCAATCATCGGGATCGTGAGCTGAGCCTCGCGCGGCTCCGCTACGCCATGACCATGGCTCGCCGTGGGCGCAGTCGGCATCCCGGGGGTGGCGCTCGGCGGCGGTTGATACGGCAGCTCCGCGGTTGCAGCGTCGGGCTCCACCTGGACCGCAAGGGCCTCTCCTTCCGAGGTGCTCGACGCCGCCGGCTCATCCTCTTCCCCGTCACCCCAGCCGTCGTCCACCTCGTGGGTGTCGACCAGCGAGGGCCCTCCTCCCACACCCGCAGGTCGGTCCCGGTGGCTCATCTTGCCGAAGCTACCATGCCATCGCATCCATCTGGGTCACGGAACAAGACGCTCGCCCATCTCGGTACCGGGCCATGGTGAGATCCGTACCGTTGCGCATGCCAAAAGGGGGGGCCGCCCGTTACTCGAACTCGTCCATGGTTCGGTCCATGGGCAATGGCGCAGCTGGTTTGGCAGGGGCTGATGAGGGAGCCGCAACGGGGCTGACCGTCGCCTTGGGAGCGACCGAGCTACCAGGCCGTGCCGCGGGGATCCGTCGCACCTGATTCGCAATGACCTCAATCTTCGGCGGCAAGGCGCCGGACGACGAAATCACTACATCAGCGATCGTCTCACTACGGTCTTGGAAAGCGCGGACTCGATAGACATCGCCGAGCGACCCGTCGAGCATCAGGATGCCGTCATGCAGCTCGACGGGCTTGCCCTCGACCTCGACGTTGGCCTCCTCTGGGATGATGACCACCCGCACGCTGCGTGCTGCTGAAGGCTTGGCGGCGTTGCTGGCCGCAGCGCCAGGTGCCGAGCTGCTGGGCAGCCCGGCAGCGGTCGTCGTGCTCCTAGGCCCGGCAGCGCTGGCTGGCTGGTCCGGACGATTGAGCCAGTAGATCAGGGCGGCGCTGACGCCCAGGAGCGCGACCACGCCGAGAATGAGCGGTGTTCGGGACCGTGGGCTTGGCTCTCCGGATACCACGGTGACCGAGGCTGGTCCCAAGCCCGACACCGGGCCGGTTTGACCGGAACCGGTGAGCTCCTGAATCGTCGCGCGCACCTCGGCCGGCTGAGTGGCCGAGAAGGGGCTTGAATCGTCGGCGGTTCCTTCAGATTCTGGCTCAGCCTGAGACGAATCGGCTGCTTCTTCCTCCACCAGCTGGGTGCTCTCGAGGCGTGCAGCGGCGGGCTTCTGCTCGTCCTCGGACAGTGGTCTGAGCATGGCCTGGTGAATGACCCAGCGGCCGTCGATCAGCGGCTGGATGGCGTCGAACATCACTTGAGCCGATGCATATCGCTCATCCCGATCACGTCGGAGACAACCGTCAACGATCTCAGCTATGTCGGGACTGACCCAGGGCGCCGCGTCCCGGAGCGGCGGGGGCGGCTTGGTCGTCAGAGCGATGATGAGATCGGCAAGCGTCTCGGCCTCGTGGTACGGCGAGTGGCCACAGAGCGCCTGGTACAGGACTGCGCCCAGCGACCAGATATCGGTGCGCGCGTCCACGTCCCTCCCTCCGCGAGCCTGCTCAGGGGACATGTATCGCGGTGAGCCGAGCAAGCTGCCCGGGGTGGTCAGATCGCCGCCCGCGAGGGTGCTCGACTGATCCATCTTCACCTTGGCCACGCCGAAGTCGAGCACCTTGACCACCACTTCGCCGGCGTCTTCCAGGCACAGAAACAGATTGTGTGGCTTGATGTCCCGATGAACGATCTTGGCCTCGTGAGCCTTGTGGAGGCCGAGGCACGCCTGGGCGGCGATGCGGAGTGCCAGGGAGGGCGGTAGCGGGCCAAGCTGGTCGAGCAGCCCATGTAGATCATCGCCGTCCAGATACTCCATGGCGATGAAGGGCAGCCCGCTGTCCTCATCGACTCCTGCATCGAGGACCTGGGCGATGTGCCGGCTGGTGACCACCCCGGCGGCCCGGGCCTCCCGCTCGAACCGACCCACTACCTCGGCGTTGTTGACCAGTTCGAGCGAGCTGATCACCTTGACCGCGCAGCGCCGCTTGGTGGCGAGGTGCTCGGCCTCGTAGACCGAGCCCATGCCGCCTTCGCCGATGAGCTCTCGGATGAGGTACTTGCCCCCAACGGTGGTGGTGGTCATGGTCCCAGCTTACTGTAAGAGATGGGCAGAAGCGGACTGGCGCTTACTTCAAACGGCAGCCCTTGACGTTGGTTCCGTCGACGCCGTTGCATTCTTCGTCACCGTCGCAGTCGTCCTGATCGGTGCAGACCTTCAGGCAGACGAGCTCGTCCGAAGCGTCCGACTCCTTGGCGCAGACCGCACCGTCCTCACACTCACCCTCGGCGCCTGATTCGCCGCAGGCGTCGCCCAGGGCTCCCTCGCCACCGCAGGCCGTTAGCGACGCGCTTCCAAGACAGATCAGAAAAGAGACTACGAGCTTCATGGTCATGGACTTCTCCTCATTTGACTGGGCGGTAGGCCCAGCCGAATCATGCACCCAGTTTCCCTCTCGCAAGAAGTTCCTTCTGCGAATCTCTCGCTGGCCTGTCCCTCAAGCGTGGGCGATGTCGGTGAACTGGGCGACCTCGGTGCTGGTGGTGAACACATCGCTGAGGTCGAGGTCGTGGATGCTTCCGCGACCGGTCAGGCGAGCGATCATCTTCAGCTCCTCGGCGGTGGCCCGATAGAGCTGCACGAACCGCTCGACCGACTTGTCGACGACGAGTCGCGCCCGCAGCTGGGGGTCCTGGGTGGCGATGCCTACGGGGCAGCGTCCCGTGTGACAGATGCGGTACTGCTGGCAGCCAATGGCGATCATCGATGCGGTGGCCAGGGCGACGGCGTCGGCGCCCAGTGCGAGGGCCTTGGCGATGTCGGCGCTGTCGCGAAAGCCTCCGGTGACGCAAAGTGTGGCCTTACTGTGGTGTTCATCGAGGAAGCGACGGGCGCGGCGAATGGCAAAGATGGGCGGCAGGCACACGTTGTCCTTCACGATGGTGGGCGCCGCCCCTGTGCCCCCGCCGCGGCAGTCGACGGTGATGAAGTCCGGGCTGGCGGCCAAGACGAAGTCGAGGTCCTTCTCGATGCGCCCGGCGGTGAGTTTCACGCCGATGGGCTTGCCAGCTGTTTGCTCGCGAAGCTGGTCGACCAGGCGCCGCAGATCCTCTCGGGTGTTGATACCCGGCTGTCGGGACGGTGAGATTGAGGCCTCTCCCGGCGCGAGCCCGCGGACCGCCGCGATCTCATCGGTGACTTTGTCTCCTGGTAGATGCCCGCCTAGGCCGGGTTTGGCGGCCTGACCGATCTTGATCTCCACGGCGTCGGCCGCGCGAATCGATGCCTCCTTGTGAGAGAAGGGCGCCGTGCCCAGCTCGTAGATGTAGTGCCTGGCGTGGTCTCGCTCCTCTGCCAGCAGGCCTCCTTCGCCTGAGCCGATGGCCGTGTCCACGGCGGCCGATCCTCTGGCCAAGGCGATTTTGGCTTCCTTCGAGAGGGCGCCGAAGGACATGTGGGAGACATAGAAAGGAATATCGATCTCCAGGGGGTGGGCGGCAGCTGGACCGATGACTGTGCGGGTCAGGACGTCGTCGCTCTTGTCCAGGGGGAGCCGATCGAGCTGAGCGCCGTAGAAGAGAATCGCGTCCCAGCCCACCATGGGTTGATGGGTCCCCATCGCAGAGATCTCGCCGTGCCCGCTGGTGGCCAAGCTTTGTAACCGAGCAAACCTCGGCTCGAGCTCGTCATCCTGCCGCCGCCAAGCTGCCAGATAGTCCTCAGTGTCGATCACCGGCAGCGGCTGGGGCTCCGGGGGCTCCTCCTCGATGAACAGCTCTGCTGGCGCCGCGCAGACCGGGCAGAGGTCTGGTGGGTTTGGTCCGGTGTGCAGGTAGCCGCAGGCCGTACACTTCCAGGTGGTCGCCGATGAAGCCATCGTTTGCTCTCCTCTTCGAGGTGGCCCCTCAGGCCGAGGGGAAAGGGAGTATATCTGTTGTCATCGGCTTAGACCGAGACCGACCCCTTGGTGCTCTCGGCCATCGTGCCACGCCACCAGGATGGACCCATAGTCGAGCCGAGAGTCATGGTTGCAGCAGCGGCGGTGGATCACTCGCCGTAGAGCACTTGCCACAGTGCCGGGTTGAGGCGTTTCAGATCCACCAGCGGATTAGGCAATCGGTGTATGCCTGAGGGAAACACCACTGGCTTGGACAGCACCTTGACGTGGTAGTGGGGTCGGGCGATGTCCGGTCGCACGGTCCAGGTCGATTTGTCGTGGGGGTCGTAATAGACCGACGCGACGCGAATGCGCTTGTGGTTGAGATTGCGGCGCAGGGCTTCTTTGAGGCGCATCACCACGTCGTTGACCCCCCGACCGGCGCGGAAGGTGCTGTCGATGATGAGGATGTTGTCGCCGTTGTTGATGTGATCCTCGAGATACTGGATCCCGATGATCTGCCGTCGGTAGCTCGACCGGGTCGTCTCGGTGTTGACGCTGATGTGGTCTGGCGCCCGATCGCCCGAGCCTCGTTTCTTCAAGAAATATTTGTACACCTCGTGGACCGGCAGGCCGGCGAGCACGCCGGCGGGCCACAGGGCGACGATGAAGTCGGGCCGGAAGGTCTCGTCGTGGGCGATGTTCACCCCCAGGCGGATGCAGTCGAGCAGCAGCTCCCGGGCGGTCACGTAGAGGTAGTCACCGTCGACCGTGATGGTCTCCGGGTCGGTCGGGCCGCTTCGCAAGATGGACCAGATCGCCTCGTCCTTGTCCCGGATGCGAGCATCGTCGGGGTCGTCGGGATCCACCAAATCGGCCAGCTCGTGGGGGTAGTCGATCCACACGTCACCAGGTAGATCGCGCACGCTGACGATGGGCAGCTCGTTGTAGAGGTGGCGCTCGGGCTTGGCGTGGACCGCCGCCACCATGATGTTCTCGGGCGAGTTGGCCCGTGCCTGCTGTCGTAGCGCCTCGACGATCTGCTTGATGGTCCGTCCCGTCTCGTAGACATCG
>JAUVCD010000335.1 GCA_030590865.1 Myxococcales bacterium
CGCCAATGATGAGGCTTCGCATGAATTCTGTCTCCTGCACTCCTCATCGCCGTCAGCATCGGCCAGTTGCGCACCTAATGGACCGCCGGTTCGAGTCAACCGGTGTTCCAGTCAACCGGTGTTCTAGTCACACAGTGGGCCCCAGAACCGACGATCAGAACAGGAGGCCCAATCATGGACCGTGAACGACCCACTCCGCTGGCACTATTGGCGCTCATGGCCGCCATCGCAGGGTGCGGAACCGTGGCCTCGGGCGTCCACCCTGCGCCCTCCGGAGGGCTGGCCCCCCGCTCGGCTGCCGCTATCGACGAGCTGCCCGGAAGCGGCAGCCACCCCGGGCCCGTGGTGGAAAACCCGGACGGCACGCCAGCGCTGCTGCTCGCCTTCCTCGGGCCCGACGAGTCGGCCGCTCCGGCCCTGGTCGCCACACCTCCCAATCGCGCCGACACCAGCGCTCATGGGAGCCCGCCGCGGGCGAGCGCCCTGGCGAATGGACTATACAACCCCATGCCGGGCGGAGTGATGGCTGGCTACCGGGGTGACACAGGCCTGGACATCGCGGGAAACCGCCTCCCGGTCTACGCCATAGCGACGGGCACGTTGGACTACTCTGAGCCAGGTCACACGCTGTGGACCGGCCCCGGCGACACCGCCAATACGGTGCGACTGAAGCTCGACGAGCCGCTCCCCTTCGGCGGGCGCCAGATCACCCACGTCTGGTATGCCCATCTGTCCGAGCTGCGTTACCAGCAAGCCGAAGGGGCTGACCCACGCATTTCCATCCAGGCAGGCGAGCAACTCGGGATCTCGGGCGTCGCCAATGGTAGCCCCCACCTTCACCTCGGCCTGCTGCTCGACAACGTGGTCAGTCAGCGCTGGGGGAGCTATCTGCTGGAGGATGAGATCCGCGAGGTGCTCGGCGGCTTTCGCCACCGCCAGCGTCTCCCCTGACCAGGGTCGGTGCTCGCTAAGCCCAGGCGCCGCCGAAGATTGGGTCCGGCTCCCAGCTGGCCAACAAGGCGCGCGCCTCGGCAGCGTCGGCGTCGATCTGAGTCCGCAGCGCAGCGAGACCATCGAAGCGTAGCTCGTCGCGCTGCCGTGCCATCAAATGGACCCTGAGCCGCTGCCCATAGAGATCCTCGTCCAGGTCGAACAGGTGAGCCTCGACCAGGGGCAAGGGATCGGCGTCCGGCAAGGTGGGCCGAACGCCGAAGCTCATTACGCCTTTGGCGAGAGCCTGGGCGCCGTCGTCAGTGACTCGATCGACCAGCACGGCGTAGACACCAAAAGGCGGCAACGCCTCGGGCACGTCCGCCAAATTGCAGGTGGGGTAACCGATCGTGCGCCCCCGTTGAGCCCCGCGCCCGACGGTGCCGGACAACGTGTGGGGCCGACCGAGCATCTCGGTGGCCCCGTCGAGATCACCGGTCTTGATCAGCTCGCGAACCCGGCTGCTCGACCAAGTCCCTTGCGAATCGCTGACCAACGGCTCGGCAATCGCCTCGAAGCCATGACATTCTCCGAGCTGCTCGAGGTCGCCGAAAGCGCCAGCCCGTCCGCGGCCGAATCGAAAATTGAGGCCCACCATCACCACCGTGGCGTACAGCTCTCCCACCAGCACCCGCTCGACGAAGGCTTCGGGGGTTTGGCTCGCAAAATCACTCGTGAACTTGCGGACCACCACGTCGATGCCAGGACAGGCCCGCTCGATGAGCTCGAGCTTGCGTTCCATGGTGGTCAGCAGCGCAGGAGCCTGGCGACCCAGCGTCACCCCAGGATGGGGTCGGAAGGTCAGCATCCGAGGCAGCAATCCCCGCTGCTTGGACAGCCGGGACACCGCCTCCAGCACAGCCTGATGGCCCCGATGCACACCGTCGAAGTTGCCGATCACGACCAGTGACGGCTGCTGACCGGTTCCGGTCATGGATTGCAAGGGCTCCTCATCGTCCCCCGCGTATCACGGGTTGGGCTGGCATGCATCCAGGGCGAGGTGGGTGGCGCAGGTGTGGACATCCTGTGGCTCAACTATCCTAACCACTGTTGCTTGCGAGCCAAGTCGTGCACCGCTGCAGCACCGCCGTCACCTGCGACCCTCGGAGCACAGCTGTCTCGGATGTCGATCAGCGTCCACGTGCCCTTCACCTGGCCACGATGGCTACTTCGAAACGATCACCCGTTCGCAAGTGACGCCGTCGATGGCAAGCAATGCCCCTAGCTCGCTGTCCGCCGCCCAGACCCGATCCTGATCGTCAACGACCAAGCCCTCCATCCAGGCCATCGGGCCAGCGCCAGTGCCGCCACCGCAAATGTCGGACCGATCGCCGGTGGCCAAATCGACCGCCATCACGCTTCCCGGCCCACCGACGAGCACCCGGCCTGGGCCGGCGTGACTCATCCAGTTACCTTGGAGCATGGGGCCGTCGCCCACGTTGCCGCCGCTGAGATAGCTGCGGTCACCGTTGACCCGATCCACCGAGAGCAAGGCCTGGGCTTTGAGCAAGATGAGCCGATCGCCTTCAAAAAGCAGGTCGAGTCCAACGCCGATCTGCGGGCCTGTGCCCGTCGCATTATCGCTGAGAATGAAGCGGTTACCGTTGTCCGGATCGACGGTGTAGAGCCGCGGATCATCTCGATCGAGCGCCCACAGCTGCTGACCATTCGGGTCGGCCACCACCGCAGAAAAGGCTACGAATACCGGCCCCGTTCCCACTGAGCCGCTGGTGACGACCTGGCGGTCACCGGTCTGCAAGTCGACCTGTATCAGCCCGTCATAGCCAGCGATGAGCGCCACGCCGTCAGCCACGTAGAGGTCTTCGACTCCCACCGGCTCGGGGCCGCTGCCCACCGTCGGACCGGACAGCAGCGCCCGGGCGCCGCCCTCGGGCGCGATGCCCAAGACCGCAGCGTGAATCTGGTCGAAGACGACGATGCGCTGCCCGTCCCCATCCCAGGCGGTGGTCGAGGGCTGCAGCAGCTCGGGACCGCTGCCCAGCGCATAGCTGGACACATAGGTGCGATTGCCCGTTGCCGGATCGATGGCCAGTGCGGCGTCGAGCCGGTCGTCCACCGCAAGCACGCGACTGCCGTCCCAGCTCAGAGCCTGCAGCGTGGCCACGAGCGGACCGGTCCCGGTCGTCGAGTCGCAGACCAACGTTCGGTTACCAGTAGCGAGATCGACGTCCACGACGCGATTCCATGCGCCCATGTAGAAGTGCCCGCCCACGGCGTCGTGGGCGGCCAGGAAGGCCATCGAAAGGTCCGGCCCGGTCCCCACGCCGTCACCGGATAAGGTCGTGCGGTCGCCGGTCGCCAGATCGACGGCCGTCACCCTACAAGGGCAGCTCGTGTCGACGTCGGCAACGAGGACCCGCTGGTTGGCCAGATCGAGCGCCAGGCTGTTGGGCTGCTCGAAGGTCGGTCCGGCTCCCACGTTCGAGTCCGAGATGGTGGTGCGATCGCCGCTCGTCAGGTCGATGGACACCACCGCATTGACGCTGCGATCGCTGAAAAACACCCGCCCCCCCGGACCATCGAACACCAGGTCGAAGGGCTCGGACGGCCACGCCCCAGTGCCGGTCCCCGGGTCGGCCACCACCGAGCGATTGCCGCTTACCGGGTCAATCGCCCATAGCTGGTTTTGGTCGATGGCCAGCAGACGTTGAGCAACGTCATCGTAAGCCAAACCGATGAGCCGAGCATCGAAGACTGGACCTGAACCGACGGTCTGGCTCGACACCACGTGGCGCAACCCGCTGGCCAGATCGATCTCCCTAATCACCGTGTCCGCTCCCCAGTTGCCTGACGAGACGAAGGCGCGGTTGCCACTCAGATCCAGGGTCATGCGGCGGGGAGCATTCAACAAGGTGGCGTCGTGGCGGACCGCGACGCTGGCCACCTCGCTGTGGGTGATGGTCGACAGGTCCACCACCTCCACGCTCAGAGCTTGGGCCCCCAGGTTGAGGGGAACGGAAGCTTGCCAGTTGGCGTAGCCATCGCTGGTCGTAGCCGCCGTACCGGCTACCGTGAGGCTCGCCAGCGCGCCAGTCGCCGTGCCGCGAACCGTCAGAAGCGGCTCGTCGGTGAGCGAGACCGGTGGCGGAAACACGATCTCGACCCCGGCAAAGCCGCCGATAGCGCCGCCTGTTCCGCCGCTTCCTCCAGTGGCGTCACCACCTGATCCGGCGCTGCCCCCGGTGCCGCTCGACGTCGAGCTCGAGCTATTGGAACTTTCGTCGCCTGAGCATGCAACGAGCAGGCTGCACACCAGCACAAGCAAGAGTCGACCCATGGCTCGGTCCTTTCGTGAGCGCTATGCCGTGGTCCCAAAGCGTAGCACCATCTCATGGCATGGCGTCACCGTGACCGGTGGTCAACCTGGCGCACCGCGCCCTAGTCGGTGCTCGGCGTGATACAGATCTTGTAGCCGTCAGGTAGGGCATTGGCCTCGACACAGATCTCGGGCCCGGTGCACACCGTCGAATCGCCGGAGCACAGCAAATCGCCGGTGCAGCTGTTGGTGCATGCGATTGCGCTCTCGGCCCCGGCGTCACTCACCAAGCAGCACACCTGTCCTGCCGCGCAGTCAGCCCCCTTGGTGCAGCTGGCCGGAAGAAAAGCCCCGCATAGACCCGGCGCGGCGCAGAAACTCTCATTGTCCGGATCCGTCGGCCAGATGCAGCACACCTGCCCTTCGGTGCAGGTGAACTTGCCACAAGGCAGCTCCAAGTCCGGCTTGTTGCCACCCGTCGCCGTGCTACCAGCGGTACCCGTCGAGCTCGCTCCGCCGCTGCCCGACGTAGTGCTCGTCTCCGCGCCGCCACCGCCCACGCCGGCACCCCCCGCCCCGGTGGGGGTGAACGAGTCACCGCAAGCCGCGGCAAACCCCAGAGCGGCCAACAGCCCGAGGCAGGCTGCTGGCAGTTGGTTGCTCTTCTTCATCGGCCACACGCCATTAGAATAGCGCGGGCTGCCACGGGTGCGCCAGAGCCGTCGGTCGCCGAGTCAGCGAGTGCGGTCGGCGCTGGCGCAGAGGGTAGACACTCTCAATCAGGGGCAGCTGGTTGCCGCGGCCAGCGGCGAGACCACGCACTCGTCAAAAGTCACGTCGAGGTTCTCGCTGGTTTCGTCGTCCCCGGTGATGCCGTTGCCGCTCCCGGATTCGGTCCCCTCGGTGTCGTCGATGCGACTGTACGAGTTGCCCGCAGTGTGGGAGGCGGTGGCGCAAACCGCCTGGTTCGCCTTGATGGTGTCGTTCAGATAGGCGGAGGTGGTGCTGTCGCTATCAAAATCGCTGTCGATGGAGATGCCATTCTTCTCGACGCTCTCGGACTTGTCACCCCAGAGCACGTAGTCCACGTCCTCGACCAGATCCTGCGTGCCATCCCAGCGGTAGAGCACGACCACTTCGTGGCCATCGGTCAGACCCGGATTGCTGCCAATGGACCCCGAATAGGCCTCCAGCATGTCCGGGATGTTGTCCGGTCCACCGCCGCCCGCGCCGCCAGCGCCACCAGTGCCTCCGCTACCACCGGTACCGCTGGGATCGTCGGAGATCTCATAGGTCGGCGCAGCGCTGTACGTGGTTTGGTAGGCCGTCGAGCCAGCCACAGAAATGACCTGATAGGCACCTGCCGCAATGGTGGCATTGGCAGGAAAGCGAATGTGGAAGTCGCTCTGGTAGCCGCTGTCAGATCCGGTCTGGGGCGACAGCACGATATTGTAATAGAATCTGGCCGCCGCCATATTCGTGCCGTCGGTCAGGTAATAGTCGGCGAGGGCTATGGGGTTCCCCGTCGGATTATGGATTTCGATGTACTCGCCTTCGGTCGGCGTGACGACCACCTCGGAAATCAACAGGTGATCGGCCACCACAGGGTTGCTGCCACCCGCGCCGCCTGCTCCGCCTGCGCCGCCGACACTCCCGCCGACGCCACCAACGCCACCACTACCGCCGACAGCGCCACCAACGCCACCGCTACCGCCCACCGCACCACCGGCGCCACCGATCGCGCCGCCTGAGCCGCCAACACTGCCCCCAACGCCACCGCCTGTGCCGGTGCCCCCGTCACCCGCGTCACCCCCCACGCCGCCTCCGGTGCCACTGGTCGTGGAGGTGCTGGTTGTGGGGTTCGTATCCGAGTCATCCCCGCAGCTGGGCGCTGCGGCGATGGCGAGACAGGTGGCGCATGCCGATATGACGGCCAGCTGGCGATTCGATGGAAGACTCATCAAACACTCCCTTTTATGGATTCACTGTTGCAGTGGGCTCGCCTGTGGGCGCCCATTGTTCAGTGCATGGCGGCTGGCGCCACGGCTCAGGAATCTGCAACGAGTCAAAGAGTCGGGGAGCGGGGACCACCGGTCCGGTGCATCCTGTCGGCTCCCTCGCCATCGACCTGGATGGACTCTAGGCAGAAGCCCGAGGGGGTCGAGTCCTCGCCCGAGCCCAGCTGGCCTGCCAGCGTCTCGGGCATCGTCTCGAACACCAGGTGGTTCTCCGAGCGGAGCAGGTGACCGGGCAAATGCAGCTCCGAGGGGGCCGGTTCAGCGTGCCGAACCACCCTATTCTGCAGCGAAACACCGTTCAGCGAGGCTCGGATCCGCAGCCCGGGCTCCCCTGGAGAGCGCTCAGCCCGCCAGCGGGCGATCAGCCCCCGGGGGCGCGCCAAGGCCGGCTGGGCCAGACCGAAGACGACCTCGCTGCGCCGACCCACCGACCAGAGGCAATTGGGGTCGCGATGGCCCCATCCCGCAGCGGTGAAGCGCGCGCTCTGCCCACCATCGCCAAAGGAGAGCCCCGCTCCGCTCAGAACCGCCGGAGGCTGGGCCAGCTCGAGTCCAGGCGCGTTGAGGTAGACGAATGAGCGATCCAGGCTCCGGCCCAAGCGCTCTCGCGCCGCAGCGGCGACTCGTGCCGAATCCAGTAGCGGGCAGTTGAACACCGGTGGCAGCCGCTCACTCCCGAGGGCAGGCAGGGTCTGGCGCGAGATCAGGACTTTCTGGCAAGCCGGATCGCCAATGGCCCACTGCGCTCCCGCGTGATCGGTACGCAGTCGTCGCATCGCAAAGATCTCTGGAACCGGATCGTAGAGCCCAGGCAGGTGAGCGTAGAGCCACCGCGAGACTCGGGTCGGCGTCAGCACGTCCTCCGGTCTCTGCGGATCATAGGTCACCCCATTGACGATTCCGAAACCGCCTATCCCGAAGAACAGAACGAGACGTGCTCTCGCCGTGCCGGACCAAGCGACCAGGACCCACCACAGCATCCAGCACCAAAATGGCAGGTACCAAAGGGCGTAGCGGGAGACGCTAATCGTCCCCCCGTGGTTGAACATGCTGGACCGCGAGTGGGCCCAGGCCAGGATGGCCGCTGACAACCCCGCATAAGCCACCGACGACCAGCGCAGCGGGATGTGACCTCGAATCGCCAGCCACGCCGACGCAACCAGCAGCAGGCTCGCTGCAGGCCAGTTGGCGAGCAAGCCCACATCCGGGTCGATCAGAAAGCAGAGGGACTCTTTGACCAGCAGCACCGGTCGGTTCATGACGGCGCCCGCGTCGAGGACCTGGGGGGTGATCACACCGAGCCGCCAGTAATAGTAGAGCGTGTGAAGACCGAAGAGCCCCACGACCCCCAAAGCGGCGATCACGTCGGCCCTGCGCCAGGCGCGCTCTCGATCGGCGGCACGCCAACCCAGCGACAGGAGAGCCAGGATGAAGAAGGGTGGGTTCTGGGTGCCGGCCACGGCGAGCAACAAAGCAGAGAGCAGATGTCGCCGAGCCTGGTGCCCGGCCAGCGCCCCGGTCACGAGGCACACGGTGAACACCTCGGTGTGCGCCTTGTCGATGAACCACAGCAGCGGAGACAGAGTCACCGTCAGCAGGAAGGCAGTGGCGAAGGCCGCATTCAGAAGTCGATGGCACAGGTAGACCGCCAGACCGATGAGCGTGATGTGCAGCAGGTTGAAGCTCAGCCCGGGGTCCAGTCCCAGCACCTTCAGCGGCCAATAGAACGGTGCCGCGCACAGGGAGTAGAACCAGAAGTGGGCATAGTCGACCTCCCCTGCCGAGTTGATGAAATTCGCGTTGGTCTGTAGCTGGTCAATCGGCACATATGGAGTCACATGGGCATAGTGAGCCACGTATTGCTGGTAGATCTCCTTGGTATCGCCGTCCGTATAGGGCTGGAGCTGCTCCGCCCAGCTGAGCCACATGATGGTGTACTCCGAGCCATCACCAATACGCTGCCCCTTGCCGAGCACCACCAAGCTCAGCACGGCAATGAGCGCCACCAGTATCCAGTTGAGCCGAACCGAGGGCTCGAGCCAGCGCGCTACCCGAGACGACAGGGTCAACCGAGCTCTCCGGGGATCGCGCCCGCACCCGTGCGGGCCTTGAGCAGGTGATTCTGCACCGCAACCAATTGCTTGTTGATGAGCAGCATAATGTAGAAAACAAAGTAACCGCTGAAGACAATCACGAGCTCTTGATCCCTCACGATGAACTCGAAAATGTTGATGTCGAGCTTGTTCCTGAGAAACAGGGCGTAGAGCGTCGGAAACGAAGATATCACCGCGGCCGAATAGGCCAGATCGAACATGAAGCCCACGAAGGCGCCAGAAACACGCTGACGCCATTTCTCATAGACGAATGAGAAAGCGCTAATGAGAAAAATGTAGGCTAGGAAGCCTCTCGAGAAGAAATTCCCACTGAGATTGACGACACTGCCAATGATGAAAAAACCAAGTCCGACGAAATTGTTCCACAGGGGGAGCTTGGACTTCAGCTTGAGGACTATTTGGAGAATTGTGCCAACGAGGAACAGCAGCAGCTGCGGGTTCAGCAAGGTGCTGGACGACAAGAATGTGAATATGGCGAAGTAGCAGAATATCAGGATCTCCTTTTCGAAGATCCTGGTGGCGCGGAGACTGAGCTCGTATTTTTGCACGACATCCATGGGAGACCATCCAGGCAGCCGGCCCATGGTAGCATCCGAATGCGTCGCTTTGACGACATACAGGAGTCCCCATGAGCGCCCATCGAATCGTCCTGACCTCTTGGCTGGTTTTCAGCGTCATCGCTACTGCTTTTGCCGTCGCTCCCTTGGGTTGCGGCGACGATAGCGACACCAATATCGGCGCCGGTGCCCAAGGCGGAAGTGGAGCTCACGAGGCAGGCACTGGCGGCGCTGGTGGACTCGGTGGCAGCGGCGGTACCGGCGCCGTCGCAGGCGCCGGGGGCAGTGCCGGTGCTGGCTCGAGTCACTGTCCAGCGTCGCTGCCCAGCGGGATGGTCTACTGCGAGGACTTCGAGGATGGCGACGAGCAGGACACCTATGGAACCAACTACGAGGAGTACCACGACACGTTCACCGGCAGCACCGAAGTCGTGACCGCCGATTGCCACGAGAGCACCTACTGCCTTCGTGGCAATCTTGGCAACGACGGAACGCCCGATGCCATCACTGGCGAGCCGGGAGCGGTCAACCCTCACGCAGAGGTCGGCCTCGGCGACGTCAGCTATGGGTCGACCGCCAACTTCGATTTGAGCACCATCGACACCGGTGAAATCGCCATCGCCTGGTGGATCAAATTCGATGAGGATTCGCTCGAAAATCTGCCGCCGGGCAAGAACCACAAGATGCTGTATACGAATAATGCGGCGTCGGAAGACTACGTGATTCTCTACACCCACAACCAAGGTGTGCTGCGGCTAGTGGTCAATGGGGACAACGAGTCTGGATATCCCTACACCGCAGGCGATGATCCTCAGAACAGCTACCAGTACGGCTACGATCTCAACGACGGCGACGGAGCGGTGGACATCGATGACGGCCAGTGGCATCGGCTCGCCATTTGGATGCGCTATGGGACGGGGCAGACGGCGGACGGAGCGATCAGGTTCTGGGTCGATAACGCCTTGGTGCTCGACGTGAGTGACGCGTGGCTCATCTACACGACCGGCGAGACGATGGGGAGCTTCGCCTTGCCGAGCAACTGGAACGCCCTGAGCGCCACGATGTCCACCCTTGGCTGGCAGGTCGACGACATCCGGATCTG
>JAUVCD010000934.1 GCA_030590865.1 Myxococcales bacterium
GTCATCTTCTCACCCCAGTCGGGTCAGGAAACCCACCTGCAAGGCATCGCCGACGCCATCGACGACGAGGCTGACGAGACCATCGACATCGCGATGTACAGCTACAGCCATCAGGAGCCCGTCAAGGGCGCTCTGATTCGCGCCCTCGACCGAGGCGTCAAGATTCGCTTCCTGGCCAACACCGATCTGGCCAACTCGACCTCCAAGGCCGGCGCCCTCGAGCAGCTGGGCATCGACGTCCGCAGGGTCACCAAGATCATGCATCACAAATTCGCCATCATCGATGGCCCCCGTGATGCTCAGACCCTCGACCGCGCCGCCGACACCTTCATCGTCTCAGGCAGCGGCAACTGGTCGAGCAGCGCCGCCACCATCTACGACGAGAACACCCTCTTCTTCACCGGCTACCCTGAGATGGCGCTGCGGCTGCAACGAGACTTCGACTACCTCTGGGCGGGCAGCAAAGACGTCGTGTACGTCGAAGGGCTGGAGTGGGACCAGACCACCGGCAACATCACCGACGAGCTGATTGCCCAACACGAAGATGCCAACACCCACGCCTATCTCACCTCGTTCAACTTCGCGCCCACCTCTAGCCAGGGCTGGTCAGTGCTCGGCACCACCGTGGTGACCGATGCGCTGGTCGAGGTCATCGCCGGGGCCCAGAGCTCGCTTCACATCGCCTCGGGTCACTTCCTGAACGAACCCATCGCTGACGCGGTGGGCAAGGCACTGGCGAACAACCCGAATCTCCACGTCGACATCATTCTCGACTGCCAGGAGACCAGCAAGAGCGGCACCATTGCCACTCTCAAGAACACGATTGAGGATCTGGGCGGCACCATTCAATACAAGTGCAACACCTATCGCTGGCACTACAAGTTCGCCAAGCAAATGCACCACAAGTACATGATCATCGACGGCGAGGATCTCTACACCGGCAGCATGAACTTCTCGCTCAACGCCGAGATCAACACCTTCGAGAACATGATGCTCTTCAAGGGTGAAGAGCACCGCGCGCTGGTCGACAGCTACCTGGCCAACCACGACAAGGTGCGCAGCTACGGCTACGACAGCGATGCCTTGACCGCCCTGATGGAAGAGATTGAGACCGGGTCCACCGTGCCGCTCACTTGGTACGACCCCATCGCGATGGACCTGGACACCTTCCGGGACATGAAGGACGCCATCCGCGACCGCTGCCCGGCCACCAAGTCTTGGCTCGATACCCCGGAGGCCAAGACCTACAACGCCTTGTTCAACAGCCAGCCCCACTGGTTCGACGAGTGTCACACCGAGGGCTACGCTTGGCCCGAGGTGCCTGAGGACATGCGCATCGAGTAGCGCGACCCATCACCGACGCCGCAACGACTGCGGTTCGATCCTAACCTACGACCGCCTCGAGCCACTCGAAGCGGTCGTAGACGTTTGTTATTAGGGTAGCCGTGGCCTTAGCTTCCTCAGAGGCCGGCGAGCGTCTCGCCCGGTCTGCGCCAACTCGCTGCCATCGATGGGCCATTGCGGCGCTGGCTCTCGGCACCACGTCCTGCTTGGGCTCAGCCCATCCGGTCCGGCTTCCGGCCAGCGAGGGCCCGGTGGCCATTGTGGCAAGCGCTGCCTTGCCTTCACCATTGACCGAGATCGGCCGCCACACCTGGTTCGCCCTGCGCGGTGATGGTGAAGAGAGCTGGGAGCGCTGGGAGGTGTTCCAGTTTCGGAACCAGTGGCAGCCGGACATGGGCTACCTGCATCGGCGCCAAGACGGTCCGCTCGACGGCGTCGGTGCGGGGCGAGTGCTGCTCCACGGCGTGCTCCGTGGGGACGAGGCTCAGACCTTCATCGAGTGCCTGCGGCGCGAGTCTCCCAAGTACGAGGATCGCGATAGCTACTGGGCCTGGCCGGGCCCGAACAGCAACACCTATGTGGACGTGATGATGCGCCGGTGCGACTTCCCGGCCGAGCTACCGGGCACTGCCATCGGCAAGGACTTCCGAGGCATCGTGGGAGCTTCGGTGACCCGGGGCGGCACTGGCGTGCAAATCGACACGCCACTGATCGGCCTGGCCATCGGCATCACCGAGGGGATCGAGGTGCATGTTCTGGGGCTGACCTTGGGTCTCGACTGGTGGTGCCCGGCGCTGAAGATCCCTGCCGACGACGGTCGGATCGGATGCCCGGGGACGGTTCGCGATCCCTAGCGGAGCCGCCTAGGGGCGGCGGGGCTCACTGCAGCCCAGGTACGAAGAACAGGGTGGCGCAGCAGTCGGCGTAAGGATCGCACTCGGAGAAACCTGGCTGCGAGCAGGTGCCGATGACCTCGTCGTTCTGACGACACGTGCAGTCGAGCACGCCTCCGTCGTCCTCACAGGACATGTCCAGTAGGTTGTTCTGCTGGTCATAGACCGAGCAGCTACAGCCCGGGATGGTGCCGGAGCTGCAAGTGCCGCCGGTCTGGGCGTTGTCGGTGCACCCCACCAGCCCGTGCACCGGCACCACGCATTCGTCGGGCAAGTTGCACGGATAGTTGGGGACGAGGTGCTCGATCACACATTCGAGCAGCGCGTCTTGCTCGGGCTTGCAGCCCGGCTCGATGGCGTTGCAGCGGGCTGCACAGCTATCGCCCACGAGACAGCCGGCGAGCAGCCCGCAGGCCTGGAGACAAAGGCTCAGCGGCGCGCCACTGCTGGTGGTGGTGGTGGTGCCGCTGCTGGTGCTGCTGGAGCTGGAGGCCGAGCCCCCGCTGCCCAGCGGCACGTCGTCGATGACCGCCTTGCCGCCGCAGGCCGGCGTGGCGCTGGCGGCGACGGAAGCGAACGCCAATACGACGAGCGCTGGGGTGCGAAAGCTCATGCCATCAGCCCTTCCTGTCCAGC
>JAUVCD010000507.1 GCA_030590865.1 Myxococcales bacterium
ACCGGGACGTCTCATGTGACGTCCCACTATTGGGGCGCAGACCAGGGGCACCCACGGAGGCCGAGGCGCTGTGATAGGCTGAGCCCATCGAGGTGCAGCAACCCGCCACGCCGAGTGACTCTGGGCCCACCCCCTCGTCGAAGAGGCTCGCCCCAGGCGAGACCATCGCCGACGACTACGTGGTGGAGCACGCCATCGGCAGTGGTGGCATGGGCGAAGTGGTCGCAGCTCGTCCCGCAGCTGGCGGCGAGCTGGTGGCCATCAAGGTGATGCTCCCTCGTGATGGCGACGACGCGGGCCTCATCAAGCGCTTTCTGCGCGAAGCCCGCACCATTGCAGCCATCGACAGCCCCCATGTCGCCCGACTCATCGACTCGGGCACCCTCGAAGATGGACGCCCCTTTTTGGTGCTCGAGTTGCTCGAAGGCGAAGGCGTCGAAGAGCTGATCCGCCGCCGGGCACCACTGCCCATCGAGGAGGCCGTAGGGCTGGTGCTGCAGGCCTGCGAAGGGGTCGCCGAAGTCCACGCCCGGGGCATCGTTCACCGGGATCTGAAGCCCAGCAATCTGTACTGTTGCGCCACCGATGAAGACGAGCCCCTGGTCAAGGTGCTCGACTTCGGCATCGCCAAGCTCACGCTGTCGCTCGACATGGACAGCGCCGAGACCTCGCTCACCAAGTCCGACTCGCTGCTCGGCTCACCGCAATACATGTCCCCTGAGCAGATCCGCGCCGCCCGAGAGGTCGACGGCCGCACCGACATCTGGGCCCTGGGCGTCATCTTGTTCAAGCTGCTGACGGGCAAGCTCGCCTTCGACGCCCGCACCGTCGGCGAACACTTCGCCATGGTGCTGTCAGACGAGCCCACGGCGCTGCGTAGCTTGCGACCCGAGGCGCCCGCCGCGCTCGAGCGAATCATCTTCCATTGCCTGAAGAAGACCCCCAGCCACCGCTTCCGTGACGTGGCGTCGCTGGCCAGCGCCCTAGGTCCAATGGGACCGCCGTCGGGCCACGCCCGGGCCGAACGCATCCAGCGGCTAATCGATGGCGCCCGCGCCTCGGTGCCTTCGCTAGGCGGCGCCCGAACCTGGGATGACGATCTGACGATGCAAGAGGCGGACAGCGAAGAGGTGCCGATGGCCGAAGCGCCGACACTCTTCGATGGCCCTGCCGAGCCGGCGCGATCGTCTAGTGGCGAGGCCCGTGACTCGGCTCCAGAGACAGGGGAAGGGGCACCCTCACCGGCGGCGCTGGCCCTGAGTGAGCCGCTGGACGAGGAGCCCTCGGCGGACAAACGTCCCGCACGCCTGGTGGGCGCGGCACTAATCGTGGCAGCCCTGGCACTCGGCGTTTGGCTCTTCACCCAGCCCGATCGTGGCTCGACCGGCACCGCCGCCGCGACCGATGCTAGCGCCGCCAGCGCAACGACCACCGCCGAGGGAGCTTCTACCGAAGCTGATCCGTCCCCTTCGGCCGTGCCTGGCCCGATCAGCCTGCGACTGCGCATCACGCCGCCTGACGCCCGGGTCGAGCTGGATGGCACGTCGGTGGCCCACGAGGAACCGATCACCTTGCCCTACGACGAAGGGGAGCATCACCTGGTGGTAAGCGCCCCTGGCCACGTCGTCTCCAAGCACACCTTCGCCGCCGACCGAGATCGCTACCTGGAGGTGATCCTCGACGAGCTGCCCGCGCCAAGCGCAACCCCAGCCCCACCGCCGCGGCCAGTCGCAGCACCGCCACCAGCCACGGTCGAGCCAACGAGCCCACCGCCGCCGCCACCGCCCACGGCAACACCCATCGACGTGGGCGGGCCTATCGAGGAAACACTCTAGGTCTCGCTGCCGTTTGAGATTGGCAGCCACTGGCACTGGGCCGGTGGCATTGGGTCACGGCGCTCGGCCGCAGCGCCAGGCTCGATCGGTAGTCGATAGGGATGTCTCTCACTGTCACGGGGTTCGCAAATTCGCGTTGGGGCATCGGAGGCCGTGGATCGGTACTCGTCAAGATAGTTGTCGCATGCTTGTTCAGTGACTCTTGCGGCTCGGGGCTCGGGGCTCGATTCTCGATGAGCTCGATTGTTATCGGCTTGCCGTGGAGGTGAACCGGTGGTTCTCCCGACTGGGGTTTCCCCGCGGGCGGTCTCACTTGCGCGACCAAGGGCTGCGGGCGTCTGACTCGGTGGTGTGCAACATCGCCGAGGGGTGCTCCAAGAAGGGGACTGTGGTGGGCAAGAGCAATCTCTTGACGGCCCTCGGCTCAGCGGGCGAGTGCTGCGCCGTGCTCGACTGCGTCTCGCTCTCCGGCAGCGTCGAGCAACAAGAGAAGCTCCGGCGCATCGGCGCCATGCTCTTCAAGATGAGCAACTGACCTTCTGGGGGCTGCGGGCCGCCAGCCGGCAGCCCGCCTGGGCTCTGCGGTGGCCTGTCCCGCCCAGCGTCATGGGTGAAGCGGCCAACCTTAGCTGTTACGGTGCCCGCAAGATGGACACCCACACCGAGGTCACCACCACGGGGTGGTTCAGCCGCATCGCCAGCTCGATCAAGAGCGTGCTGCTTGGCCTGCTCTTGTTTGCCGGTGCGTTCCCGCTGCTTTGGTGGAACGAGGGGCGAGCCGTCCGAGTCGCTGAGAGCCTGGACGAGGGCGCTGGGGCCGTGGTGGGCGTTGCGGCCGATGCGGTGGAGACCGAGAACGACGGCGAGCTGGTGCATCTCAGCGGTTTGGCGCGCACCGAGGACGTGCTCAAGGACGCCGATTTCGGGGTCTCAGAAACGGGGCTCAAGCTGATCCGCTCGGTGGACATGTACCAGTGGACCGAGTCGGTCGAGCGGAACAAGAAGAAGAAGACCGGCGGCAAGGAAGAGACCCGCACGACCTATCGCTACAAGCGCAGTTGGTCGAGCACCCCCATCGACTCGAGCCGTTTCAGCGACTCGCAAGGGCACGGCAATCCGCCGATGCGCTATCAAGAGGTCACCCGGCTCGCCCCGAATGTCACGGTCGGCGCCTTCACCTTGCCGCCCGAGCTGGTCAGCAAGATCTCGGGGGCGGCCATCGTGCCCATGGACGAGGCTGCCCACGGCAAGCTAACCCCGACCCTCCAGCAGCGCACCCGGGTTCACGAGGGCGCTTTCCACTATCGGCCCACGGCTGTGGACGGGACCTTCAACGCCGCCCAGCCAGAGGTAGGCGACCATCGGATCCGCTTCTCGGTGCTCAAGGCTGCTGAAGTGAGCATCGTGGCCAAGCAGACCGGCAGCTCGCTGGCCGCCTATCAGACCAAGGGAGGCGACGACCTCTTGATGCTGAAGATGGGGCGCCACGCAGCCGAGGCCATGTTCGAGAGCGCCATCGAGCAGAACGAGACGCTGACTTGGGGGCTGCGAGGTGGGGGCTGGCTCTTGATGCTCCTGGGTCTCGGGCTGGTGTTCCGGCCGCTGGTCGTGGTGGCCGACGTGGTTCCGCTGTTCGGCGAGTTGCTCAGGATCGGTGCGTTCTTCGTGGCCCTGGCCATCTCGCTGCCCCTCACGATCCTAACCATCGCCATCGCCTGGCTCACGGCCCGCCCGCTGTTGGGTGCGGCGCTCCTGGTGGCCTTCGTCGGGATCATTACCGGGCTCGTCCTGTTGATCCGCAAGCGGAAGGCCAAGCGGACTGCGGTAGCGTCGGCTGACCCGCAATTTTTGCGACCCACAGGCTAGAATAGGCGGCCGATGGATCCTGCTGCGCTTCAGGTGTTACACCACGTGCTCGACGCGCGACGCCGGGGCGACGTTGAGATTGCCTCGCTGCCAGGCGCAGATCTGTGCGGCGCCCAGCTGATGCGCGCCGATCTGGTGGGCTCCGATCTGTCCGGCGCCGGTCTCAATCACGCCAACCTCGCTGGTGCCAAGCTGGGACGAGCCAAGCTCGTCGGTACCCTCCTTCGGTCCGCCGATCTGGCGGGCGCCGATCTGACCGGTGCCGATTTGCGGGGCGCCGATCTGTCCGGCGCTCGGCTCGAAGGGGCCTCCCTCGCCGACGCCGATCTGCGCGGTGCGGCGCTCGACGAGGCGGTGGGCGAGCCGGCCACGATTGCGGGAGCCAAAATCGATCTGAACACCAGCGAGCGTTCCGGTCTCTATGACGCCGACGTGATCAAGCTCTGGCGTGCCGGGGCGGTGATCGACGATCTGATCGAATTCGAGCCCTCGGTGCGCAATGCCTGCTCGCAGCGCTCGGCCGACCTGGCGTCTGATGCCGGCCCGTCGGCTCGTAGCATCAGCACTCTCGAGGTTGAGGCACGGCGCCACCGTCTCAAAGAAGACGACGAGCTGCCCCCATCAGCACGGCTCACCATCGAGTCGGCTCAGATCCTGGTCGCCAAACGGGATGACAGCGGTGACTCGATAGCGCCTATGTCCACCCGGTCGCTCAAGCTGGTCGCGCCGGAGCTGACGCCCGAGATGATCGCTTCACCTGGGTGGGGAAAAGGCGACACCGTGCTGGGCGTCACCCTCGAGAAGCTGCTGGGCCACGGCAACGCCGGTCGGGTGTGGCGGGGCACGACGGAGGGGGGCGATCAGGTGGCCGTCAAGCTGTTCGACAGCCGGCGGGCGACCGTCGGTCTGACCTTGCCCTCCTACCGTCGCGGGGTGTCGGTGATGAATCGTCTCACCGATGCGGACGGACCGCTCGAAGGCATGGTCAGGCTGCGGGGCGTCAGCCTCAATCAGCTCGGCTTCGCCATGGACTGGGCGCAAAACGGCAGCGCCGTCGACTTGCCGGCCCTGAGCTGGCCGGTGAAGAGCGCGGTAGCCTTCTTCGAGGCATTGTGCCGGGCGGTGGCGTGTTCCCACGCCCGGGGCGTGCTCCACCGTTGTCTGAAGCCGTCCAACATCCTGCTCGACGACGACCTGAACCCGGTCCTGGCCGACTTCGACATGGTCGATCTGCCGACCTTGGCAGCTCAGTCCCGCGAGATGGGTGGCTACGAGCCCTATGCGGCACCGGAAGAGCTGCTCGGATCGGGGACCCAGAGCCCAACCGCTGACATCTACAGCCTAGGGCGCATCCTCCACTTCTTGCTCGCAGGACAAGAGCCGGAGGAGCCGGTGGCCGACGTGCCCAAGCTCGATGTGCTCAAGAACCAACCTGCCGGTCTGACGCGCATCATTCGCAAGTGCACCATGCGGGCTGCCGAGGCTCGCTACCAGGGCGTGGACGAGTTGCTCGCCGACGTCGACAGCTACGAGGATAATGGCGCCGTTGGGGTGGGGGGCGGCGCCACCGAGGCGAACTACCTGCCTTACCGAGTCAGCTCCCTACAGCACACCACGCCCTGGCTCGGCAGCAAGCGCTCTGGTGGCGAGGAGCGCCCGGCCCGGGACCGGTCGGCCCGTCGTCCCTCCCGCCGGCGGCGTAAGCAGCAGGAGCAAGCGCAACGAGAAGCGGCAGCCCGGTCCCGTCAGCGCGACAAGACGATCGGTGCCGTCGGTGCCGTGCTGCTGCTCGTCGCGCTGCTGGTGGTGGCCTTCACCAGCGAGCGGGTCACAGGCGGTACGGTCAACCTGATGCATCTGCTGTCGGTCCTGGCAGGGGCGCTTGCATCGTTCTTGATCCCCCCATTCCAGCAGCGCGCTGCCCTGTGGCGCGTTCTCATCGCGCTGACCATTGCTGCCGTCCTTTACGCGGCCAACCTCCCGGCGCTGTTCCTGCCCCCAGGCAGTCCGGGCGGCGGCTAGGGCAGCCGGGCCCTTTTTCAGGGGCGCCCCGGCTTCAAGTTGCCCATAGGCGACCTTCCGAGACACGCTCACCATGTTCACCCTCGTTGGCCTCATCGTCTCTGCAGTGGCTATGGAAGCTCATTGCTGTGCTGCTCGTGGTCTTCGGGCCCATTGTATTGGTTGCGGCCAATGTCGAGGGATCCGTTGAGGGTTTAACAGCCCTCAATGCGTGGCTTCTCGCCCTATTTGCAACAACGCTCTCGGCGTCTTGCACGCTCATGTACCTCGAGATCGATGCGGCTGGTGAAGAGCGCACCCGCGAGCGTGAGGGGCGTTCGGCGTCGCTTGACCTTCACGGCAAGATGGGCAGTGGGCGAGTCTCGTCTTATGAGGATTCGGGTCTGCGATTCGGTTCGACTAGCGGGTTCACTCTACAGGTCGACGTGGGCACCACTACGGTCAGCGCTCTCTGTGTCAGCGATCCTAATGAGATCGCGAACTGGCTGCATCGGGAGGTCACGGTGCGCTATGACACCACAGACCCTTCTAATGCGGTCCTGTTGAGTGACGCACCTGGTGTCCTGAGCTCTGCCACAGAAGGCAGTGCTAGCGAATCGCTCAACCCCGATGAACGCCTCGTTCGGCAGCAGGTTCTCCTCGATGAGCTTGCCGAATCCGGCACCAGTGCTCGCGCTGTGGTCATCAGCTATGAACCCCTCGGAATCAGTTTCAATGAGGGTCTGATGGTCGTACTCGGTGTCACCGTGCTTCCAGATGGAGAAAGCACATTTACGGGCACGCTTGATGCGGCGCTGAGCCATGAGCGCTTGGCGAACTACCAAGTTGGGCAGTCGATTTGGGTACGCTACGACCCCAACGACCCATCCCGAGTTGCGATCGATTTTGAGAAGCAAGGCGGCACCACGACAACGCTGAGTTAGGCGCCAGAGACGTCGTTCAGCCTGCGCCGCCTCCGCCGCAGCCGCCGGTGCCCGTTGCGGGGCAGATCCAGTTGCCGTTCACGCAGCTCGGAGCGGACATCTGCTGCGTGCACTTGTCCACACAGTCCATACCTTCGAGGTCGCTGCTGTACTCGCAGGTGCCGCACATCCAGACACCGTCGGTGCAGACGATTGGCTCACCGAGGCAGTTGGTGGGCTTGCTGGCCTCGTCGCACTCGCCGGCGCCCGAGTCGTCGTCACAGCTCGTCGCCAATGGGATCATTGCTCCGGTTAGAACGAAGAGCAGGGCCATTGATCGCATGGCGCCATCCTAGCATCGAGCCGCGAGCACCGGCATGAGGATAGGGGGCTGGTTCCGATCCCAACATCTCACCGAGGGTTTCGGACACCGAGGTCCAGCGCGTCCCTTGGTGAACAGCGACGGCGGCAGGCGGGGGGGGGGCGGGGGCCCTGCTTTCTGGACTACCAGCGC
>JAUVCD010000107.1 GCA_030590865.1 Myxococcales bacterium
GCCCGACGACTTCGTCATCGCCACAGGCGAGAGCCATTCGCTCGGCGCGTTCATGGAAGCCACCTTCGAGGCCGTCGGGCTCGACGCCGCCGATCACGTTGAGACCGACCCTTCCTTGTGGCGGCTCTCGGACATCGCCCATGGCAAAGGCGATCCCAGCAAGGCACGCAACGTGTTGGGGTGGACCGCCCGCTACCGCATGCACGATGTGGTGCGCATGATGGTCGAGGCCCGCCGGCGGCACCCCAGCGCCCCTTGATCGGGTGTCGTTGGATCTGTTTGGGGCGGTCTGCAGGTTGACGGTCGCGGAGGGGCCCATCTCGAATGGTTAAGGCCGTGCCCGCCACTGCCGGTTGCCTTTCCTCTGGAGATGGCATGGAATGGCGCCGGAGAACCGATGCGCCAATCTACCTATGGTCCAGTCCTGTTGTCCCTGCTCGTCTATGCCGGTTGCGGTGGCGCGCCACCGCCTCAAGAGTTGATCACCAATGTGACGGCGGCGATCCGTGCCGCCGAGGTGGCAGGGGCCAAAGACGAGCCCAAGGCGAGCCTGCACTTGAAGAAGGCGGGCGAGCAGCTCGAGCAAGGAAAGGCGCTTGCGGCTGAAGAAGACGAGCGTGCTGAGTTGGTTCTCAGTCGAGCCGAGGCAGATGCCGATCTAGCGCTGGCGCTGGCGCAGGAACATGCAGCTCGCGTCGAAGCGGAGACTGCGACAGAGAAAATCGAGAAGATGCGGACGAAGGTGAAGTGATGAGCAGCCAACAAAACATGGGTGCGGTGCGATGGCTCATAATGGCGGTTGCCCTGCTGTGGCTTGGTTGCGGGAGCGCCGCGGTGCCCAAGAACTTGAAAGCCGCGCAAGACGCTTACGACGCTGCTACGCAAGGCCCTCCAGCCGAGCTGGCTCCGGCGCAGCTCGATACTGCCGACCAAGCTTTGGCAGCGGCTACCGCCGCTTTCCAGCGAGGTGAGGACAAGATTGTCGTCGACGATCTGGTTTACATCGCTGAGCGCCGGACCGCTTTGGCTGTCTCGGCGGCCAACAAAGAGGCTGCGATGCGCGAGGCTCAGAGTGCGAGCAAAGAGTACGGCTCGCTGCAGGAGGCGCGCTACCAATCCGCCGAGGCGAGCCTGAGGGACACCCAAGACAAGCTCAAGGAGCAGAAGCGTAAGGCCGCGGAACAGGCTAGGCGCGACCAGGAGCGGTTGGACGCGGCGGCCAAACAGGGTGCGGCCCAGGTCGCTCGGGTGAAGGCCAAGCTCGCGGCGGAGAAGCAGGCCCGTGCAAAAGCCGAGCAGCGCGCCGCTGCGGCGATGGCTAGCCTGGCGGAGATCGCCAAGGTCAAAGAGGAGAAGCGGGGCGTCGTCATCACCATGTCCGGCGCCGTTCTGTTCGCCACCGGCAAACACAAGCTCCTGCCCATCGCCACCAGCAAGCTCGCCGATGTCGCCAAGGCGCTGAAGGATCAGGGTTTCAAGAAGATCATCGTCGAGGGGCACACTGATTCCAGGGGTGCCCCTGCCGAGAACGAGGCGCTCTCGTTGCGTCGTGCCCAGGAAGTCCGCACCACGCTCATCGCCGAAGGGATCCCTGCGAGCAAGATCCAAGCGGTGGGCCACGGCTCCCGTCGGCCCATCACCGAAAACGACACCGCCGAAGGCCGCGCCAACAACCGACGGGTCGAGATCGTGGTCACGCCGAACTGAAGCTGCGGCTCGCAGCCCGGTGCTTTCCCGTAGCTCACGTTGCTGGCAGGCACTAGGCGATGGGGGCAAGCGCTGATTCATTCCCCATCGCAGTGCGGCGTTGTGCTAGGACGCAGCGCCTCGGTGACTATGACATCTCAATCGCCTCCCGCCGAACCGCAGACTCCACCCGTTGGCTTTGGCGGTTTTGCCCTCGATCCGCGCCTGCTCGATGCGGTGGCAGCGCTGGGTTTCGACACGCCGACGGCGGTTCAAGAGCAGGCGATTCCTCCGCTGCTCCTGGGTAGAGACGTCATTGGGCGTGCCCGCACTGGGTCGGGCAAGACGGCTGCTTTTGGGCTGCCATTGATCGAACGAGTGAAGGAGGGAGGGCCGGCTCGCGCTTTGGTGCTCGCCCCTACCCGTGAGCTTGCTCTTCAGGTGGGCGAAGCGCTGCGGAGTTTTGCCAAGCGTATCAAAGGGGTACACATCGTCACCGTTTATGGTGGTGCGCCCTATCCGCCACAGCTGAAGGCGTTGCGGGCAGGCGCTTCGGTGGTGGTGGGCACGCCAGGTCGGCTCCTCGATCACCTCGACCGCGGAACCCTCGACCTCTCTGGTGTCGAATACGTCGTGCTCGACGAGGCTGACGAGATGCTCCGCATGGGGTTTCTCGATGACGTCGAGAAGCTCTTGCATGCCACGCCCGAGTCTCGGCAGGTCGCGCTGTTCTCGGCCACGATGCCTGACGCGATTCGGAAGGTCGCCCGCGCTCATCTGACCGAGCCTCTCGAGCTTCGGGTCGAGACGGGCGCTTTGACGGTTGAACACATCCAGCAGCAGTGGATCCGTGTTCCTGAGCGCAACAAGCTCGATGCTTTGGTTCGGGTGCTCCGCGGCATCGTCCACGGCACCACCCTGGTTTTCGCACGGACCCGTGCCGATTGCGCCGAGTTGGCCGAGGCACTCGCCAGGCAGGGTGTGGCGGTCGAGGCTCTGCATGGCGATCTGAGCCAGCCGGCCCGTGAGCGCGTCGTTCAGGCCATGCGTGCACGCAGGCTCGGAGTGGTGATCGCGACGGACGTCGCGGCGCGGGGCATCGACGTCAACCACATCACCCACGTCATCAACGTCGACTTGCCACCTGACGCCGAAGGCTACGTGCATCGCATCGGTCGCACGGCGCGCGCCGGCCGCCCGGGCAATGCCATCAGCTTCGTCACCCCCCGTGCCGTCGGCAGGCTCGAGCGGTTGCGACGTACGCTCAAAGTTCCCATCGATGTCATGGCGGTGCCCAGTGACGCGGACATTGCCCGTCTCGAACGAGGGCGCATCAAGACGAGCATGAATCAGATGGCCGCCGACGCTGTGCTCGAGGGCGCGAAGGCCTTATTGAACGAGGCTGTTGAAGAGGGCTCGTTTCGGCTCGACGAGCTGGCCGCTGCAGCGGTGTATCTTCTGGCGCAGAAGGAGCACGTATCGCTTCGCGACATGCCCAAGGAAGGACCGCCGGCGTGGGCGGCGCCGCGGGAAACGCGGGAACGACAGAGGCCGCGGGGCGAGCGTCCAGCACGCCGCGAGGGACCTGACGAGACCCAGGAGAGGCGGCTCTTCTTTCCGCTCGGATATACGCGCGGTGTTCGCCCTGCCGACATCGTCGGTCTGCTCGCCAACGAAGCTCAGGTTCCCGCAGCCAGTATCGGACGCATCACGATTCTCCCGCACAAGACCTTCGTTGGTGTGTCAGAGAGCGTGGCCAAACAGGTGCTGGCCGCGATGCCCCAGGTGAATCTGCGCGGCGTGGTGATTCCGATTAGCATTGCCGGACCGCGCAGCGATGATCCCCCTCAGGATGACCGACCTTCGCGCGTCGCTCATCGCAGGCCGCCTCCTCGAGGGAAGGGCGGGCGTAAGGCGTCATTGGCCCACAAGCCGTCGCGGGCGGCCAGGCCGACGGCGGCGCACAAGAAGCGCAAGAAGCCCAAGCCGCCCCGCTCTTGAGCGCCGCAAGATCCACGAGAATTCGGCGGAACCCCAGGTCGTCGAGCTCAATCGGGACCTGCAAGTCGAGTCGAGGGTACCGAACCCTAACTAGGGCAAGGCAGATCTCTGATCCAGAGCAGCCTGCGTGGCGCCCCTCAACTCTCCGCGATGGCGGAGGCGACCTTCACACGCAACAATCCGACGAATGGATTGGCTGGGTGCCAACCCAAGTCAGGTCACAGCGCGGTGTTCGCGGGCACGTCCAGGGTTGACCCGAACGTGCCGCGATGGACGCGAGTGCCGTGCTCAGAGGGGCTTGACGTTCTCAGCCCGCGGGCCCTTGGGCCCTTGGCCGCTCGTGTAGGACACGCGCTGCCCTTCCTGGAGCTGGTCGTAGGACACGCCCTCGACCGCGGACATGTGGAAGAAGATGTCCTTGCCGTCGCCGGTGTCGATGAATCCAAAACCTCGGTCAGTGAGCCGCTTGATTGTACCTTCAGCCATTTGATCTCTCTCAAAAAGGGGGCTTGCTGCTCAACCAAACCGTGGTGTCCGCCGAACCAGCACGCGCAAGAGTGCGCTGATTACGCCGATTTGGGTTGGGAAACAAGAGCTGAAACGACATGCCCGGTATGCTCCAGGCCGCCCCCGTGGTTGCAAGGGCTCCGGCTGCGCGAAATGTAGGGTTTCCTGCGCAGGTTGCGGGGGCTTCAGTTGCACAAAATCGGCACGCCACGGAGCGATCAGCCAAATCTTGATCGCTGATCGCCCTCGCGGGGTCCTGTGGCCCAACCTGGGATACGGGGGACCGCGCTCGACTCGAGAACGACGTTTCTGGCCGCCATCCTCTCAGTCAGCAGGTCACCCACAGCGAAACCCAAGCTGCTTCGTCCCTGTCGTGGGCGCCCCGGGGGCTCAGAAGGAGCCGCTGACGGCCCAAGCCGCGCCCCCAAGTGTCGGTGTGACCTGAAGGGCCACCGTGGGGTCGGCAGGCTCGTAAGTGTCGACCACTAATCCGAACACGCCACCGGTCAAGCCAATGGCCAGCACGCCACCACCAGCGCCGTAGAATACCGGCCGCAGATCGTCATCCTCGATGAGGGCGCCGGCGATCAGCCCGCCGCTGCCCACAAGGACGTTGATCCCTGCGAAGGCGAGGGACACGTTTCTCAAGGCTGGGTGCACCGGGGCGCCGTCACTGAGGTCGATGCCCAAGATGATCGTGGTGATCAAGCCGCCTACCACCGCGAGGGGCACGATGATTCCCACCGGTGCCAGTCCGACGGATGCATCACTAGCTCGGGCCGGTGCTGCACAGAGCAGTAGGCCCAGGGCTAGCGCCGCCGCGGAGATCCGGAATCTGTCTACGCTCCTACTGGCCACGGACGCCAACTCCAGGTCACAGAATGGCATGCTGGCATGGCCTCGGCATTCACTTTCTAGGCTCCAGGGCGGACAGGTCACGGCTGTGCACCGCCCAAGTGGGCCGGTGAGGCGGGGAGGCGCACCCAGGGTTGATCTGCCGCACCGATAGTGGCGTGGGACAACCGTTGCGGTGTATCAGATGACGGGTAGGTGGAGACAGATGGACGAGATCGAGCAGCTCTTGGAGGAGGGCGACGAGGCGCTCGCTGTCGGTGACATCGAGCGAGCGGCCGAGTTGGTGCGCGCGCTGGCTGATCGGGTCGGTGAACAGGACGCTCGGGTCGTCTATTTGGATGCCCTGGTGGCCTGGGAGATCGACGGGCCCGAGGCCGCGATGGTGCGCCTCGAGGATGCCGTGCGTGCCGATCCGGATGATGCCGACATTCGTCACGCTGCGGCTCTTGCCTGCGAGGAGCTGGGTGACGGTGAGGGCATGCGACGTCATTTCTTGCAGACCCGGCTGATCGACGCGCGACAGGACCGCGATGCAGGTGTCGGCAGCCCCGCAGAGCTCGACTTCATCGAGCAGGTGGCGCTGGAGGCCATCGAGGCCTTGCCCCACGAGATCCGCTCACAGCTTCACAACGTCGCCATAGACGTTCACCTCCGACCGTCGCTGCGGCTGGTCAGCGAGGGGTTCGACCCCCGCGCGCTGGGGATCTTCGACGTCCCCGAGATCGTAGAGCATGCGCCACTCGCAGATGCGCCAAAGAGGATTCTGCTCTACGCGGCCAACCTGCTCTGCGCTTTCCGTAAGCAGGACGTCCTCGCCGAGCAGGTGAAGGCCACCGTGCTGCACGAGATCGCCCACTACTTCGGCTTCGAGGAGCACGAGATGGAACGGCTGGGGCTTGCATAGCGGCCCGCTTGGCAGACTTTTTCAGCTCGACGATCGCTCCTCGGCAGCATGGTCGGGTTGCGCACACCCTGCCTTGACAGCTTTCTCCGGTTCCCGTGTTGTTTGTAGCGAAGGAGTGTGCCCATGCGTGAGTGGATCTCGGTGGCTGTTGTAGGGGTAATGCTGTGCGCTTGTTCCGAGGACGAGGCGGCGTGGACTCCAAGCAGCACGGCTGGCGGCGGTCAGGGTGGCACGACGAGCTCCGGGTCTGGAGGCACTGGCGCGACCGGCACTGGAGCTCAAGGGGGTACGGGTGGCGCTCCGGCGCCGGGCCAGACCTTGGCAGAGCTTTGCGCCCGGCCCGACACGATCTTCTGCGACGGTTTTGAGGGGGCTTACAAGACCGACTGGATTGAAGACGGCGGAGACGTCCGCATCGTTGCAGGTGCCGGCGTGCCGGGGGAAGGGTCCGACGTGGTGGAGTTTGCCACCTACCAAGGTCAGGGCTCGTCCAAGCTCATCTATACGTTCGACAACGAGCCGCTGGTCTACGTGCGTTTCGACGTTCAGTACGACCTTGCCTACGACAACTCAGGCGGTAGTCACGGTCCCATCCTCGGCGGCTCGATGAACCCGCCCTGGGGCATGATGGGCACCGCAGGGATCAAACCCAATGGAGACGACTACTTCGTTTTGAATTTCGAGCCTCGTGGCACAGTGGGGGAGGGAGGGGAGCTCGGCTTCTACGCGTACTTCGTCAACATGACCACAACCTGGGGCACCACCTTCGACTCCTCCCTGGAGCCTCCGCCGACCATCGTGCCCGGGTCGTGGCATTGTGCCGAGTACGGACTGCGTCTGAACACGCCGGGCAACACCACCGACGGCACTGCCAACTTCTGGGTTGACGGTGTGCACCACGGCGACTTCGGCGACTTCCAGTGGCGCACCATCGACGGGTTGCAGATCAACACCTTCAACCTCGACAGCTACAACCACTTCAACGATGGCGCGCCCCCCGAGTCGAGCCCCAACCTCGTTCGCTACGACAACGTCGTCGTGTCTCGTTCGCCGGTGGGTTGTCTGGCACCTTAGGAGCCGGCCACGACCGGAGCGCCTCGGGACGTTGCTGCGGATCCTCACGATGCGGCGTCCCAACCGGCCGACCTGGGCAGCGACCGGGGCCTCTTCGTGGCCTTGGCGATTGCATTGCTGGCTACCGCCGGCGGGATTTGGGTTTACCTCGAACATGGCGAGCCCGACCTGCTCGCGGTGGGAGGGGCTGTTGCCGGCCTGCTGGTGGCTCTTCTGGGCTTCCGACACTTGGAGCGAAGCGGCCTTCTCAAGGGGTCCAAGCGCCCCGTCCCCCGCCATCGGCGACTGGCCGGATGGCCCCAGCTGGGCGTCCTGCTGGCGGACTGTGACCCCTATCGCAGCGGTGGCGAGCAGCGAGCCGCCCTCGCCTGCACCCTCTGGGTCAAGGCGGACTGCCCGCCGCTGGACGTCACGGCCACGCTGACCGTGATCGAGGAGGTCCACATCTCCCATGGCACGACGGGGTCAGGGCACAGCAAAGGGCGCGATACCTTCATGGAGGCACTGCACAAGAACGCGGTGTCGCTGGTCCCGGCCGGCGAGGCCGGCGGGTATCACGGCCGGATCCCGCTCCCTACCGGCCTTCCTGGCTCGTTCGAAGGCGATGGTGCAGAGATCCAATGGCGCATCACCGCCGTCGGCCGTCCCGCTGAAGGGAGCTGGACCACCAGCCGTGGCGTGACGTTGAAGGTTTGCTAGCTCGAGCCCGTCAATGGACGCAAAGCGGCGAACCGCATCAGGCCGCTCGTGATGAGTTGCCTGGTGCCGTCCGCCGCGAGCGCTGCCGGGGCAGCGCCTGGGTCGGCTGAAGCCGCCACTCACATGGCGAAGCTGTGGAGCGGCAGAAGCTCTTGAGCGCCCAGCGGGCCGACGGCTGCGTTTACCACTCCGGCCATCTCGTTGTAGACGAAGGTCGGGAACACGCTGAAGAGGTCCTGCATGGGGGCAGGCATCAGGCCCATGGCATCCTGGAAGAAGTAGCCGAAGATGAAGGCCGGATCGAGCACGCTCACCTTCACGACGCCGTTTTCCATCCATACCGCCACCGCGCAAGGCATGGACGGCATGTGATGCAGCCCGGTGCTCAGCGCCGTACCGGCGTAGAAGCCTTGGCAGAGCTTGATCAGGTAGAGCGATCCGTTCTGCGGGCTGCTCAAGTCGAGCACTCGAGCGACCTTCCACTGCTGGAACGTGAGGCCGTAGTTCCACAGGTCGAAGCCCTGGCCCATCATGCCGCCCATTTCCTCAAAGCTCATCTCGCCATTGATATAGGCGCCAAAAGCGTTGGGCAGCACGGCTAGGTCATTGGCGTCCAAGACCGTGTCCTGGTTCAGATCCGGGACCGTACTGGCGCTGAAACCGGCCTTGATGGCTTCGACCACCGCCTCGACGGAGACTCCCGCGATTTCCACGACAGGGGCGATCGACTCGGGCGTGATTGGGCCCATCATCGACTCGGTCGCCGCGATGGTCGCCTCAGTCATTTCTGTGCCCGGCAGGCCGGTATTGATGCCGGTAACGTAGCCGCCGCCGCTGGACAGGCCATTGTCGACGAGCGCGCGAATGCGCTGGTGATGCACGTGGGTCGTCACGCCAACCCATGACGGGCTCTCTCCGCGCAGATAAAGGCGCGTGAAGGTCTCGGGCACGCCGGTCACGATCTCGATGTCGTCGCCCTTGGTGTAGACCGCGATTCTCCAGGGTAGGCCAATGATGTGCGCCAGGTCGGTGCTCGCCAACATTGCATTATCGTTCGGCAGGGTGACCTCGATCATGGTGCCTACGTCGTCGGGCACGCCATCCATGTTGAAGTCGACCGGCGGGAACTCGAGTCGGTCGTTGCCGTCGAGCGCGATGGCGACGTCCAGGCCAGGCATCAGAGTGGCTTCTGCGATCATCCGGTCGATCGCATCGTCGAGCACCGCTCGCTTGCCTGCCACATCGGCTGCGGCCAAGCCCGGCACGTGCCGCGTGGCGAGCAACTCGAAGACGTGTTCCATGCCTGGGGCCTGGCCCATGGCATAGTCGGCCTCACCGAAGGCTTCCTCGTCGCCGGCACCCCCGCAGGCGCCGGCAGTCAGCGCCGTGGTCAAGCCGAGTACCAGGCCAAAACTGGTCCGCAGCGCTTTGGCTGACAGTGATCGTGTTGCGGCGGTACGGGTGGTTCTGTTCACAGAAATATGCATGATCCCCTCCTGGTGGGTGGGCACACCACTCCAGCATCTCCCCGCAGCATGCGGACATCGCCGGCCCGTCAGCAGATGCTCGGGCTCGGTGACGCGCAGTGGTCTGTCTCGGTAGAGAGCCCATCCGCTGTGCTCAGGTGTCGCACTATGTGCGTTTTTTTTTGGCGCGCCCTAGAATTCTTGCTCCGCCAGCTCCAACAGGCGGGCGCGCAGTTTCTGCCGCGTTCGCTTCAGGCGCCCTTTGACCGCGTCGATGGATAGCCCCTGTCGCTCTGCCAGCTCGTCGAGCGGGACACCTTCGCCTTCGTGGAGCACCAGCAACGCACGATTGTCGGCGTCGATTTCCTCCAGGACGGTGCTCAGCAGGCCAAGTCGCTCATCCAATAGCAGCGACACCTCTTGGGGGGGCTCGCTCGCTTCAGGCTCCGGCCCATCGCCCAGCGACTCCACCGGAACGTGGATGGATGGATCGTTCTTGCGACTCCGTCGCATTCGATGGCAGGCAGTGATGACCAGACGCCGCAGCCAGAACTGCATGGGTGCCTCGCCACGAAATGAACCGAGGGCATCGAGCGCCTTGAGCAAGCCGTCCTGCAGGGCATCCTCGGCCAAGGTGGGATCACCGCAGCGATGGTGCGCGACTTTGGCCATCTCGGTGTAGAAGCACTCGGCGACGGTTTCGCGCAGGCTGTCGTCTGGCGGTCGCTCGCGCAAGATGCGCGCAAAATCGGGGCACCGTTTTCGTCCACCGCTCGAGCGAGCTGCGTCCGTTACGACTCGTCCTTCTGGTTCGACCGCCACGGCGCAGCCTAGCGTAGGATTGTAGCCAACAGAAGGACGACCGGACCGCAACCGCTGACCGACTCGTTATGATGCTGGCGGTCTGCGTTGCCGTCATAACCCTTGGTGGCTACACTCTTTTTTTCGTGGAGGGCGTTTCGTGTGGCGGGCACGTTGCGCCACCAGCTATGAAGTGCGTCAACTGCGGTGCCGACAACGAGGTTGCTCAAGCGACCCAAGGCAAGTGTGGCTACTGCGGAGCGACGCTGCCTCATCAGGCCAGAGCCATCGAGCAAGAGGCTGCGATGCGGCAGTTGCTGCAGGATCGTGATGGCGACGGAGTGCCCGATGGTATTCAGGCCTTGGCCACCCTCCAGGCCGCTCAGGCCGAGAAGAACGCACAAGTGGCCAAGCTCGAGTCGGAGCGCCAAGCACTGGCGCAGCTGCGCCAGCGGCACACAGCTTCACTGCAAGCGACACCGAAGCTGGCCACGGCGGCTGTCTACGCCGCAATGATGGGATTGGTCGCCAGCATCCTTTGGCAGCTCATCGCCGTTCGGTGGCAAGACGTCGACCCGTGGTTTGGGGCTCATCACCGCGTGTTTTGTCCGCTGGTGTGCTCTGACTGCGAGGGGCCCTACGTCATCTTCAGCTGGACGGCCTACTCCACGTCTCAAGGAAGCTCGGGCGAGAGCACAAAGGTCTATTGCCAGACCCATCCCGAGCAGTTCGCGAGCTACCGCGAAAGCGACTTCCTCGGAGGGCTCCGAGCGAACAGGAAATACGAGCTGCCTGGAGCCACTTATGCGCTCTGGTTGTCGGCTGTTCCCATGTGGGTCGTCCTGATGTTGCCTGTTGGGATCGTCGTCAACCGGGTCGTCGCACGACGACAACGTGCCGAGGCACCGAAGCTGGCGGCACAGATCCGCGATCTCGAAGCTCGGTTGCCTCAGTGACCTGCTCCAGATCGTTCGGCCATCGCGTCACACTCTTCTAAATCGACGCGACGTGTTCTTCGTGAGGCATCGACTCCTCGTTCACGTGCTTTCGGTGACGTTGCTGCAGGTCATCACGTTGTGGGGCGGGCCGAGTACGGCCGAGCCAGGGCCACCACCATGGAGTAGCGCTTTCCCTGGGGTGGGTCGCGACCTGCGTGCCGGCAAGCCCTTGGTCATCCACGTGGTGGTGCCCCTGTGCGCCAATGATCAGATTGCCTGCGGCAGCCAGTCACTCGGCAATCCCATGGATCTTCGTGGCAACCTGTACTGGGGCGCGCTCTTCGGCAACCGGCGCTTCTTCGACGAGGACCCCCGCTTTGCTATCGTGAGCGTCCGCGGCGACGTGCCCGGTGTGCTGGAGCGGGCGGTCTATCGTCGGCGCGCCTCAGGCGAGCGCTGGGGGGGCTCGGGGCGGATGGAACAGATTGTCGTGCTCGATGCCATGCACGGGAGCGCTATCAATGACGCGGTCGAAACGTTCTGGCGTTCCGCCACCGGTGGCGCCGCCATTCCCATCGTCGATGGGGAGCGCACTCGTAGTCTCACGGTGCACGTGACGGGCTACGCCGGCCACAATCGGTTGATGGATGGCATCCGCCTCTCGCCGGTCAACGCACCGAGGTCTCAGCGGTCGCCTACACCGTCTTTCGTGCTGGCCTGTTTCTCGGACAAGTACTTCGCCGAGGCGCTGCGCGCTGCCGGCTCTCAGCCGCTCCTCATGACCAGCTCTTACATCGCGCCAGAGGGCTACGCCACCGTGGCGATGGCAGTGGCGCTCGGGGACAACCTCCCGGCATCCGAGGTGCGCCGAGCGGTGGTGCGCGCCTATGCGAAATACCAGCGCATCACCGCCAGCCATGCGGGACGCTACTTCTCGCCCAGCCCCTGAGGGGGCGCGCTAGGACGCCTGGGAGGCTCAACCCGGGGCCATCAGAATGGCCACTGCAGGGGACAGATCGAGATAGGCCTCAGCGCCTCGCAGCTCGTCCCCGTCGCCGGAGGCGCGCGATGAGCAGCACCGTCAGTGCGATGCCAGCCAGCCCCGCCAATCGCTGGTGGGCGGCAGGTGTGGCCCGACAGCCACAACCTCCGTCAGAGCCGGTCAGACCAGGGCTGTTAGGGGCGCCGCCGGTTCCGCTAGTCGTGGTGCCCCCACTGCCCCCGCTGCCACCGCCGCCGCTGCCTGGGTCGCATGGGACGGGGCCGTTGAGCTGGTAGGCGCGGGTGATGAACCGAGCCGCCAGACCACGAGAGGCTGGCGCATCGGGACAATAGGCTCCGTCGCCGCAACCGTCGTCGATGCAGCGGGCGGCGATGGCCTCGATTTCCTGGTAGCTCGGATGATCGCTGGCCACATCGTTGAAGGTGGCGCTATCAGGTGTCTCGAGCGGCCACTGGCGGGCCCGCTGGCAATAGGCCGCCAGGTCGGCACGGGAGACGTCGTCGCCTGGACAAAAGCTGGTTTGGCTGCAGCCCGTGATGATGCCCGCGGCATGAGCAGCTTCCACGTAAGGATAGAGCGAGTCACTCGGCGGCACATCATCGAAGGTTGGCGTGCCAGGTGGATCGGGCTCGATGCCTTCGGCGCGCACCAAAAAGGTGGCTATCTGGCTACGGGTGATAGTGCAGCTCGGACAGAAGAGAGGAGGATCGGGCCGGCAGCCGTTGGTGATGTCGTGGTCGAGCAGCGCGATGGCTTCGTCGTGGGCGTAGGACCCGGCCGGCATGTCCCGGAAGGGTTCGCCCTCTCCGCCAACCAGGGGTGTCGGGAAGCAGCCGCCTGGGACGAAGCAGTTGCTCGGGCTTTGCGGTTGGCCGCTGGCGGCGCCGGCGAAGGCGCCCCAGTGGTTGGCCACCGAACGGGCCGAGCCGTCGGTCGGTTGGTTGAGGTAGCTCTGTCCCTCGAGCCACAGGGCGCTCGAGCCGCCGCCGTCCAAGTTGAAGGCCTCCCACGCGCCCAGATCGGCCATCAGCGCCGCCAACTCGGCGCCGTACATGCCGTAGGATGACGGTTCGTCACGACCGTCCACCACGGCCAGAATGAAGGTCTGGCGGTCCTCGGTGAGGCCCATGGCGGTGCGCGGATGGCGGTCCCGCATGTCGGTCCGGTCGGGGAAGCAATCGGAGGCTGTCGGCGAGCTACACGTGTAGGTCTGCCCTTCGATCACCAACTCGGGAAAGCCGCTGACGAGGGCGATGGTGCCCGCAGGCTTGTCCTCGGTGACCTCGGTTGGCCGCCACCCTAGGGTGATTCCAAAGGTATCCGCATCTGCCGTCTTGGTCTGCTCGGTGTGGTTGAACTCCACCCAATCAGGGCCAAAGGCGATCCAGCCATAGTGATGGTAGTACCAGGCGCTTCCCTGGCTGTTGCCGGTTTGGTCGAAGGGCCATGGGATGCCGGCGCCGACCGCATCGCCGTAGACCAGCGGCGGCGATCCTGAGGTGTAGAAGTCGCCGTTGCTGGCGAGCTGCAACCCCTGGGCGCTCGCCCAGGCTCCAGGTGTAGCCCGCCCGGTCGGTGGTGCCGTGGCGGCCATATGGACGAAGTCAGTGCACAGCGCCACGAAGGCCACATAGATGCGGTTGTTGGGGCTTTCCTCGATGCGCTCGACAATGGTCACGCCATCGAAGGGCGTGCTCGTCGTCTCGGAGACGACCGTGCCCGCCGGCGCAGGACCTGCCGCCACAGCGACGAGCGCGAACCCGCAAGCCGCTGCCATCCCATAGCGGAGCCTCATAATCCCACTGTATCAGACGGCCCTGGAGCGCAGTGCCCCAGTCACTCATGTCGCCCGGCTCTGACCGTCTTGGCTAGGTCCCGGCAAGCTTCGCCGTGACCCATTTCTGAAAGCCGGGCCTGAGCGCGCTGTGGTTCGGCTGCACTTGGGCCGTCGTGCCCTCGCCGTCGTAGCTCAGCTCCTCACCATCCTCTGGGATCTGCACCCGACCCTCGAGCCCTTCGGCTCGCAGCCGTTCGCCCAGGCCCGTCCGCGTGGTCGCGCAGTGATCGAGCGCCTCCAGGTGGTTCAACACCACATCTTTCGGTGCCCGCCGCACCAGCGTGACCAGCTCGTCCATCGAAAACAGAATGTGGCCCCCCAACCCCATGTTTGCCGAGCCCGCCGGCGCAATGATCACGTCAGGCCGCAGCCGCTCCACGGCATCGAGTACCGCCGGCGTGAGGATCGAATCCCCAGTCAGATACAGACTCGGCTCACTCGGATGCGCCAGGTAGTAGCCCACCACCGGTCCCATCAGCCACCCGATCGCGCCGTGCCCGTGCCGCGATGGGATCACCTCGACGCTCATGCCGAGCGCACCGTCCCGCAGCTCGTGTACGTCGAGCCCTTTGCGCTTCAGATTGGCTGCGTCGATTCCGTTGGCCCACACCGGAAGTCCCCGTTCCTTGACCCAGGTCAACGCGGGCACGTCGAAATGGTCTGGGTGCTCGTGGGTGATCACCACGCCGGTCACCTCCTCGAGCCACTGCTTCGTTCCAGTGGGCAGCGGCACCAGCGGATTGCGGCGCCTCCCGCCGCCAAACATCTTGAACCCGGGCATCGCCCCGACGGCGGAGAGCATGGGATCGACCAAGAGCCGGTGCTCTCCCAGGGTCAGCAAGGTCGTTGCGTTGCGCAGATGTCGAATTTTCATGGTGATTCTGAGCTCCTCGAGACTTCATTGTTCAATCTGCATCTTGCGATAACGCATGCCAATGGCTAAAACTGGAACTCAGTCATCCGAATTTGCATGATGCACCATGGATTGGGATCGTCTCCGCACCTTTGAAGCCGTCGCGCGCCTGGGCAGCCTCACCGCCGCCGCGGCAGCCCTGGGCGTGAGTCAGTCGACGGTGAGCCGCCACATTGCCCACCTGGAGGACGATGCTGGCTCACCGCTGCTCTTGCGCGAGTCACCGGTTGTTCTGACCCAGCGGGGCGAAGCGCTCTTTGACGCCATGTTGCCTATGGTCGAGGCGGCGCTGGCTGCCGAGGCTGCCCTCGACGATCAACCGGAGCTCTATGGAGTGGTTACCATCACCACCGTCGGCGAGCTCGTGCGCTGGGTCCTGACCCAACAGCTGCCCGCGTTCTACGACAGCTTCCCGCGCCTCCGACTCCGCCTGTTGGCGGACAACCAAGTCGTGAGCCTTGCGGCGGGCGAAGCCGACCTCGCCCTGCGTTTCGCGCGCCCCAGCCGCGGCGATCTGGTCGCCAAGAAGGTTCATAGCGAGTCCTACGCGTTCTTCGCCGCCGCCAAGCTCGAGCTCTTCGATGCTTTGCCTTGGCTCGGCCTTGCCGGCTCGCTGGCGAGCATCCCTGAACAACGCCATGCCGAGCGAGCTTTCGCCAACCGCCCCGCTCGCCTGCTCGTCGAAGATGTCGAATCCCTCGGCCTCGCTGTCGCTGCCGGTCTCGGCGTAGCTGTGCTCCCCTGCGGCTTCGCCTCCCGGCTCGACGTCGTCGAGGTCCAACCTGGGCGTGTCGGAGCCCAAGATCTCGGCCCCATCACCCCGCGCGATCTTTGGATGGTCGTGCACCGCTCGAAGCAACAGCTGCCCAAAGTGCGCGCCGTCATCCGCTGGCTCAACGGGATCTTCGCGTCCGGCATCTCGGCTCCACCTGGACCCTCCAGGGAACCTTCGGTCTGAACCCTCAGGTCCCCGGTCTGAACGGTCCTGAGGTGGCCGTTAGGACGGCTCGCTTGCGATCCTCTGGGTCCGTGGACGTATGATGGGCACGATGGGCCGCGAGATCTCGCCTGGCGCGCGTTTGACTGAGCACCTCACGCTTGTTCGAGCGCTCGGCCGTGGGGCCATGGGCCAGGTGTGGATCGCCAAAGACACTCGGCTCGGCCAACACGTGGCCATCAAGTTCATGGCCTACGGGCGTGAGCGAGATCCCGCATCGCTGGCGCGATTTGAGCGTGAGTTTGCTACCGCTGCTGGCATCGACAGCCCCCACGTGATCCGCATGTACGATCACAGCTGGACGGAGGAGGGCGTCCCCTACATCGTGATGGAGCTGCTCGAGGGTGAATCGCTCGAGCAGCGCCTGGAGCGGGACAGTGAGTGCTCGCTAGCGGAGATCGCGCGGGTGTTGCGTCAGGCTGGCGATGCGCTCGACGCGGCTCACGCCAGTGGCGTCGTGCATCGGGATATCAAGCCCGACAACATCATCCTCATTGGCGATCCCAGTGAGATGAACCTGAAGTTGCTCGACTTCGGCCTCGCCAAGACGTGGTCACGCCACACGCTGACCGGCACCGGGGTGGCGATGGGAACGCCTGACTACATGAGTCCGGAGCAGGTTCTCGGCGCGAAGCACGTCGATCATCGCGCCGATCTCTGGTCGCTCGGCGTTGTGGTCTACCGCATGCTGTGCGGGGACTTCCCCTTCCATGCCGCCACCGTGAATGCGCTCATGTTCGTGATCTGCCGAGGTGCGTTCAGGCCGCCGAGCGAGGTGGGGGGGCCAGCGGCTTTCGATCCTTTCTTCGAGCGAGCGTTCGAGCCCGAAAGGACGCAGCGTTTCGCCTCGGCCACCGAGATGCTGGCGGCCTTCGAGCAGATCGCGGCGACGGTTCCCAGGCTGCTCGAGGAGGATACGGATACGGCGGTCTTCGGGGAGGCCGCACAGATCTTCGGCGAGCTGCTGGACTCGACGGATGATTCGGCTGTGACGCGCCTGCTCCCGAGGAGGGTCGACGATGAGGGAAGCTGCGACTCGGTGATGGATACCAATCCAATTCTACTGAAGGCGCATCAGGCCGACGAAGCTAGCGACTCGACGACGGATACCAATCCGATCCTACTGAAGGCGGTTCAGGCCGACCGGTCTCGCGACGCTGACTCAGCAGGGGTGCCGGTAGCGCTCCCCGAGCCGGCCGATCATCCACCTGCCTCGCAAGCACAGCCTGGCAAGGACCGGCACAGGCAGCGGATGGTCGGTCGCGCCGCGGTCCCCGTGGCGGTTGCTGCTCCCAGGTCGTCGCCCACCGCCCGCGATGGGCCGACGCCTGCACCAGCCGCCGCGCCTCCACCGCGGCGAGGCGGGCTCGTAGGCGTTGCGATCGTCGCGATGGCAGCAGCTGCGGCCATCGTGCTGGCTGTTCGCTATCGGGTGCTCGACCGCTTGCTCTACGGTCTCGAGCGGTCGTCTCCGGTCGCGACCGCCAGCCCTTCGGCCAACGGGGCGCCCACTAGCTCGAGCGGCGCGCCGCCGGCTTCCGCGCCAACGCTGGCTAGCGGCGCCGTCGTCGCGCCCGATCTCGATGCAGGGCAGCTCGCCGGGCAGCCAGATGCCGGGGCTGACGACCCCGCTGATGCCGGCGAAGCGCCGACGGGCAGCGCCTACCTGTCGATCCAATGTTGGCCAGGCTGCCAGGTGTGGCTAGGCAGCGAGTCGCTCGGCGAGTCGCCGGTGATCGACAAGCCGCTGCCGCCTGGCAAGCATCGAGTCGTGGTTTATCGCGCACCGGTGGGCAGCAAAGTGCTGAAGCTCGACCTCGAGCCTGGCGAACATGCCAGTTATGAGGTCACGATGCGCAGGCCGGCCGGGGCTGGCTGGCCCACCGCGGGACCGGTGCCGACGGGTCCGGCTTCGGCGAGTACCCAAGGTGGAACGCGGAAGCCACGCGAGTAGGGCCATCCGAACGACGCTCCAGCGCTAGTCCCAGAATACGCGCGTCGGGAGCGCAAAGCGCTGAAGAACGCTGCGCGCGGTCGCGGGAGACGGGTTGCCAAGACGGTCCGAGTCCGAGCCCGAGTCCGATTCCGGGTCCGAGTCTGGGTCCGAGTCTGCGTCCGAGCCCGAGCCCGAGTTCGAGTCCGTGACGGTGTAGGCCGAATCGGATTCCGGAGCGGTAGCGGATACGGGCGCAGACTCGGACCC
>JAUVCD010000308.1 GCA_030590865.1 Myxococcales bacterium
ATGCCATTCCCGACATCGGCGAAAACCAGCAGATCGTCTTCACCAAGTGGCCCGGCCGCTCGCCGAAGGATGTGGAGAACCAGATCTCCTATCCGCTCACCACCTCACTGCTCGGCATCCCCGGCGTGCGCACCGTGCGTAGCTTCAGCATGTTCGGCTTCTCTTCCATCTACGTGATCTTCGAAGAGGACGTCGAGTTCTACTGGTCTCGTTCGCGCATCCTCGAGAAGCTCGCTTCGCTGCCCTCAGGCACCCTGCCGGTCGACGTCGCGCCAGCCCTCGGACCGGACGCCACCGCCCTCGGCCAGGTGTTCTGGTACACCCTCGAGGGGCGAGACCCGCAGGGCAAGCCAGCCGGCGGCTGGGCTCTAGACGAGCTGCGCTCCATCCAGGACTGGACGGTGCGCTACGCCCTGCAGGGCGTGTCCGGCGTGTCCGAAGTGGCCTCCGTCGGGGGCTACGTCAAGGAGTACCAGGTCGACATCGACCCCGAGGCCCTGCTCGCCCACGACGTCTCCATCCACCAGGTGGCGACCGCCGTCCGCAACGCCAATCTCGATGTGGGCGCCCGGACCATGGAGATCAACCAGGTCGAGTACATCGTGCGCGGCTTGGGGTTTCTGCGCAGCCCCGCGGATCTGGAGCAGGTGGTGGTCGTCAACCGGGAGCACACGCCCATCCGGGTGGTCGACGTCGCCAAGGTCAACCTGGGACCGGCGCAGCGCCGCGGCGCTCTCGACATCAATGGGGCACCTGCCGTGGGGGGCGTCGTGGTCGCTCGTTATGGCTCGAATCCGCTTCAAGCCATCGAGCTAACCAAGGAGAAGATAAAAGAAATATCTCCAGGCCTACCTGAGAAGGTCTTGGCCGACGGTACGCTCAGCAAGGTCACCATCGTGCCGTTCTACGACCGCACCAAGCTCATCGCGGAAACCCTGGGCACCCTGTCCACGGCGCTGGCCCAACAGATCCTCATCACCGTGATCGTGGTGCTGGTGATGTTGCGGAACCTGCGCAGCTCGCTGCTCATTTCGGCCATCTTGCCCCTCGGAATGCTGGGCGCCTTCATCGGCATGAAGGCCGCGGGGGTGGACGCCAACATCATGGCCCTGAGCGGCATCGCCATCGCCATCGGGACCATGGTCGACATGGGGATCGTCTTGACCGAGAACATCGTCGCGCGCCTCAGCAAGGCGCCGGCGGGCGCTGATCGGCTCGCGGTGGTGCGCCGCGCTACCCGTGAGGTGGCGCCGGCCGTGCTCACCTCGACGGCGACCACGATCGTCAGCTTCCTGCCCATCTTCGGGCTCCAGGCTGCGGAGGGGAAGCTGTTCCGTCCGCTGGCCTTCACCAAGACCTTCGCCATGGTGGCCGCGCTGCTCATCGCCATGCTGGTGTTGCCCGCCATTGCCCACCTGGTGTTGCGGCGACGGGGGCCGGCCACCGATCTGGGATCCGAGGGGGCTTTCGGGGCGTCGCGCCGGGACGTGATCCGGACGCTGCTTCAGCCCAAGCGGTGGCTGGATTGGGCCTTCGGCCTCGCGGGGCTGGTCGTGGCCGTCACGTCCAGCGTGATCCTAGGTGGGGTCATCATGTTCATGGTCGGCGCGCGACTCAGCGAGCCGCTCCTTCGGCAGCAGCACCGCAAGCTGCCGAGCTTGGTGGCCGTCTTGTTCGCCGCCCTCGCTGTGGCGGTGCTGCTGGCCGACTATTGGCTCCCGCTCGGCCCAGAGCGCGGCTTCTGGCTCAACCGGCTGTTCGTCATGGTCGTCGTGGGTACTCTGCTTGGTGGCTTCTCGATCTTCTACCAGGTCTATCCTCGATTGCTGCGCTGGGCGCTTGCTCACAAGGCGCTGACCCTCGCCGGCCCGCTCGTCATCGTGCTCACTGGGGCTACGGTATGGCGCGGTTTCGACCAGCTGTTCCCCTGGCTGCCCTCACCGGTGCGACAGCTCTCGCCGGTGGTGAAGCTGGCCCACGCCTTCCCGGGGCTCGGCCGAGAATTTATGCCGCCCTTCGACGAGGGGTCGTTTCTGTACATGCCCACCACGATGCCTCATGCCTCGATGGGGCAAGCGCTCGAGCAATTGCAGCAGCTCGACGCCGCCATTGCCGCCATCCCCGAGGTCGAGCTCGCGGCCGGCAAGCTCGGCCGGGTCGACAGTCCTCTCGATCCCGCCCCGGTGAGCATGTTCGAGACGGTGGTCAACTACAAACCCGAGTACATCGTCGACGGCGATGGGCGTCGGGCGACCTTTCGCTACGACTCGACTCGGAACGAGTACCAGCGTGACGCTCAGGGTGAGCTGGTCGCCGATCCCGAGGGCCGGCCGTTTCGACAGTGGCGCTCCCACATTCGGAGTGCCGAGGACATCTGGAAAGAGATCCAGAAGGCCGCAAAAATCCCCGGGGTGACGAGCGCTCCCGAGCTGATGCCCATCGCCGCACGCATCGTGATGCTGCAGAGCGGCATGCGAGCACCCATGGGGCTGAAGATCCGCGGCCCGGATCTGGAGACCATCGAGCAGGTCGGACTGAAGCTCGAGCAGCTACTCAAGCAGGTGCCCTCCGTCCGACCCGAGACGGTGGTTGCCGATCGCATCGTGGGAAAGCCCTACCTGGAGATCGTCATCGATCGCGAGGCGATTGCCCGCCATGGCATCTCGATCCAGGCGGTGCAGGACGTCATCCAGATCGCCGTGGGGGGTCGCACCCTGACCCGCACCGTCGAAGGTCGAGAGCGGTACCCAGTGCGAGTTCGATACGCTCGCGAGCGCCGTGACTCGGTCGAAGCGCTGAGCGAGATCCTCGTCGCGAGCCCCCTCGGACACCAGATCCCGCTTGGCCAGCTGAGCCGGATTCGTTACGCCCGCGGCCCTCAGGTCATCAAGAGCGAGGACACCTTCTTGACCGGCTACGTGGTCTTCGACAAGCAAGGCGACGCGGCGGAAGTGGAGGTCGTCGAGCAAGCCCAGCGATACCTGGAGCACAAGCTCGAGAGCCGTGAGCTCGTGTTGCCCGACGGCGTCAGCTACACCTTCACGGGCAACTACGAAAACCAGCTGCGCAGCGACGAGCGACTGCTGGTGCTCTTCCCCCTCGCCCTGACCGTCATCTTCCTGCTCATCTATTTTCAGTTCCGCTCGGTGGCCACGACCTTGATTGTCTTCTCCGGCGTGACCCTCGGCATCGCCGGCGGGATGCTGCTCCTCTGGTTCTACGGGCAGTCTTGGTTCTTGAACGTTGCGCCCCTGGGCATCGATCTCCGAGGCCTCTTCCAAGTCGGGCCCATCAATCTGTCCGTGGCGGTCTGGGTCGGTTTCATCGCCCTGGTCGGCATTGCGACCGACGATGGGGTGGTGCTCGCGACCTATTTGCGCCAACGGTTCGCTGGCCATCCCCCGGTGAGTGTGGCCGACATTCGAGAGCGAGCTCTCGAGGCGGGCACGCGGCGCTCGCGAGCCTGCCTGATGACTACGGCCACCACGGTGCTTGCCCTGCTGCCGGTCATCACCTCGACAGGCAAAGGGGCAGACGTGATGCTGCCCATGGCCTTGCCCGCCATGGGCGGCATGATGGTGGCGCTCATCACCCTGGTCCTCGTGCCCGTGCTCTACGCACTGGTCGAGGAGGTGAAGCTCAGGCACCGGGTCAGGAGCGCGCAGGGCTGAGCGTTTGGCCGTCGAGCCCTTGCCCGAGCTCGTCCTTGACGTAGAAGTCGGAAGATGGCGGGGGCTGCTCCATCCAGAGCCGCTGCAAGGCTTGCACCGCTGCACGACTTCTCAGAATTGCACATCGTCATCTCGGGATCCGGATGAGGTTCCGCTATCCTCGGAGACCCAATGGCAGCGCCAGCCAAAACCCGGCCGACGGCCTCGACACCGAGTGCGGAACGACACACCCAAGCCACGGAGCGCATCCAGCGCATCCGCGAGGCAGTGATGTGCGCACCGCGGTCGATCTGCCTGGAACGGCCCCGGCTGCTAGCCCGCTTCCGGCGCTCGCAGGAGGGGCGCGCGGTCCGCCACGAGCACCCGCTGGTGAGGCGGGCGATGGCTCTGCGCTACCTGATGGCCCACCGCGGTCCGCGGCTGTACGACGACGAGCTGATCGCCGGGAACATGACCAGCAAGCGGGTCGCCGGCAACTACTACCCCGAGGGTGGCTCGGTGAACCTGCTGGAGGACCTTCCTCGGCTCGCGCAGCGAACGGTCCCGCTGCACCTGACGGCGCGTGAGAAGGCCGAGCTGGCGTGGCTCGGGGTGACGGGCATGACCCAGGCAATCGGCGCCCGCGCACTGCTGCGCCCCGGGCGCGCACGCCACTTCTTCGACTTCTTCCGGGCCCGCCGCTACTTCGTCACCGAAGAGGCGGGCATCGCCCATCAGGTGCTGGACTACGACGCGGTGATCCACCGCGGGATGCGCGCGCCGGACGAGATGGCGGCCCGCTGCCTCGACGAGGATCGCCGTCCGGACGGCACCGCGCTCGGCCCAGATGCCCGCGCCTTCTATCGCGGGGTGCGGATCTCCATCGAGGGCGTCCGCGCGATGGCCAGCAACCTCGCCGACGCGCTCGAGAGCCGCTCGGCCAATCCCGCAGCGCCCGCCGAACGGCGCACGGAGCTGCGAGCCATGGCGGAGCATTGCCGCCGCGTCCCCTACGAGCCGTCGCGGACGCTATGGGAGGGGCTGCAGGCCTGCTGGCTCGTGCACCTGGCGCTGAATCTCGAGGACTTCGAGCAGGGGCTGTCGTTCGGGCGGCTGGACCGCTTTCTGATCTCGCTGTACCACGCGGACATCGAGGCGGGGCGGCTGACCCCGGTCCGCGCCACGGAGATCCTCACCAGCTTCTGCCTCAAGACCTGCGAGACGATGCCGTTGTACTCGGAGCGCATCGACGAGTACTTCAGCGGCCTCGGCGTGGCCCAGGGTATCACGCTCGGCGGCACCGACGAGCAGGGCCGAGATACCACCAACGAGCTATCGGGCCTGATCCTCGACGCCTACGCCCAGGTGCTGACTCGCGAGCCCGCGCTCCACGCTCGCGTCCACCCAAACACGCCGGCGTGGTTCCTCGAACGTTGCGTCGCCCTGGTGCAGCTCGGCACTAGCAAGCCGTCGTTCTTTGGCGACGCAGCAGTGGTCCCGGCGCTGTGCGAGGCCGGCATGACCGAGGAGCACGCCCGCGACTACGCCGTCATCGGCTGCGTGGAGCTGGCCAGCCAGGGCCGGACCTACAACTCGTCGGATGCAGCACTGTTCAACCTGGCGCTGCCTTTGGAGCTGGCGCTGCACGAGGGACGCCCGTTTGCCCGCGGCCCTCGCGTCGGTGCGGCCACTCCGCCAGCAGCACAACTGCGCAGCTTCGACGCCGTGCTGACCGCCTACCGGGCCCAGGTAGTGGACGCGGTGGACGACATGGTTCGGGTGATGGGTTGGCTCGAAGAGACCTACCGCACCCACCGCCCGACCCCCATCAACTCGATGTTCACCGACGGCTGCCTCGCGTCAGGCCGTGACGTGACCTGGGGTGGCGCGCGCTACGACCTGACCTCGATTCAGGGGGTGGGCGTGGCCGAGGTCGGCGACTCGCTCTACGCCCTGGACAGGCTGGTGTTTCGCGAGGGGCGAATGAGCCTCACTGCGCTCGTGGACGTGCTACGCGCCGACTACCGAGGCCATGAGCCGCTCCAAGCCGAGCTCCGCAACCGCTTCCCGCGCTTCGGCAACGGCGATTCCGAGGTCGACCGCTACACCCAGATCGCCGCGGACATCTTCACCGACGTCATCACCGCACGGCGCAACACGCGCGGGGGGCGCTACGTACCTGGCTTCTACACGATGACCTGCCATCTGGGCTTTGGCCGGCGTACTGGAGCGCTGCCAGACGGTCGCCCCGCCGGCGCCCGACTGTCCAATGGCCTCGCCCCGGTGGACGGCGTGGAACGCCACGGCCCGACGGCGGTGTTGCGCTCGGCGGCAGCGCTGGACAGCCATCGCTGGACCAACGGTTATGCGCTGAACCTCAAGTTCGACGCTCGGGCAGTCGGCGGCGTCGCGGGGCGCCGGGCGCTGACCGCTCTGCTCCGTCAATTCTTCTCCGATGGGGGCCTGCAGGTTCAAGTCAACGTGCTCGATGCCGCAGAGCTGCGCGCTGCCAAGGAGGACCCCGACGCTCACCGAGGTATTGTCGTGCGCGTAGCGGGTTACTGCGCGTACTTCACCGATCTGCATCCCGAGGTCCAGGACGAGATCATCGAGCGCACCGCCCACGGGATGGGCTAGGGCCAAGAGCCAACGTGAACTCCGCTCCTCTCGTACTGTCGGTCCAGCACTTCTGCATCCACGACGGCCCCGGCGTCCGCTCGGTGGTATTCGTCAAGGGCTGCCCGCTGCGCTGCAGCTGGTGCCAGAACCCCGAGTCGTACTCGGCCGAGGCCCAGCTAGGGTTCAAGGCCCACGTCTGCATCGGCTGCCGGAGCTGCGTTCAGGCCTGTCCCCACGAGGCGCGCGAGGCGCCCGGCCTACCGGCCCAGGACCGCTGCCGGCGCTGCTTCGCCTGCGTCCAAGCCTGTCCCGCGGGCGCGTTGGTGCGCTACGGCGAGGTGCGGACCGTCGACGAGGTACTGCGCGATCTGCGTCCCGAGTTTCCGCTGATGCGAGACTCCGGCGGCGGGGTGACCCTCTCTGGCGGCGAGCCTACGATGCAGCCGGACTTCTGTGCCGAGCTGGCCGGCCGCTTGCGCGCTGACGGCCTCCACGTGGCCATGGAGACCTGCGGACAGTTCGCGCTCGACCGGGTCGATGCCTTGCTCTGCTGCCTGGACCTAGTGCTGTTCGACCTCAAGCTTCACCACGTCGAGGCTCTCCGCGAGCATTGCGCCAGCACCAGCAGCCGAATCCGTAGCAACCTGGTGACGCTGGCCAGACGCGCTGGGTCGCAACGGGGGCCCTGCGTGTGGCCACGCCTCCCGCTCGTGCCAGGCATTACCGACACTCGCGAGAACCTCAGGGCATGGGCGCATTTGTTGCGAGAGATCGGGCTGTCGCGAATGACACTGGTCCCCCACCATGCCCTCGGCGCCTCCAAGCGGATCTGGCTGGGGTTGCCGCCCGGGCCTGCCCGCCGATCCGCCACTTTCGCAGACATGGCCAGCGCCCGCGATGCACTGGCCCAGGAAGGAGTGATTGCCTTCGAGCCCGGGGAGGAAGACTGGTAGCGCAGGACCGAAGGCCCCCTCCCTGGTCCTCGTGCCCGTGCTCTATGCACTGGTCGAGGAGGTGAAGCTGCGCCACCAGATGAGTGACGATCAGGCCTGAGCTAGACGCTCGTCACCTTGATGCGCCGAGGCTTGGACTCTTCGCTCTTCTTCAGGGTGACTCGCAACACGCCATTCTTGAGCTCAGCGGCGACCCCTGCCGGGTCGACCGAGCTCGGTACGCGGAAGGACCGCGCGAAGAGCAGCGGTGGCAGTTGCCCGGCCTGTTCTTTAGGTGGCACTTGGCGCCCCTCCAGGTCGAGCTGTCCCTTTTCGAGTCGGACATCCATGCTCGCCGGACCCACGGTGGGGAAGTCGGCGAGGATCAGAATCTCGTCCTCGTTCTCGTAAATGTCGGTGGGGGCGGCAGCAGTGGGTAGCTCGGCGAGGTGCTGAGGCTCATCGTCCGCTGAGGTGTCATGCTGTTGCAGTTGGCTGTCGGTAGTCATCGTTCTGCTCTCCTTGCCGTCTTCAGACGCTCTTCACCGAGATCTGGCGGGCGTGGACCTCAGGTGCCTTGGGGAGGGTCACGGTCAGCAGACCATCCTTGAGCACCGCCGCGGTCTTGTCGCCATCCACCTTGCAGGGAAGGTGGAACGACCTGGCGAAGGTGGTCTCGGCGCGTTCCTGACGGTGGACGGTGTAGCCTTCAGGGATCTCGATCTTCCGGGTGCCACGGAGGGTCAGGGTCTCTTGTTCAATGGTGATGTCCAGGTCCTCTTCCTCGAGTCCCGGGACCTCGGCTCGCAGCACTAGTTGCTCGGCGGTGTCGAACAGCCCGATGCGGGGATAGTCAGTAGGATTGAGTTGTCGCGGGCCTGGGGTCTCATCGTGGCCCGCCTGGCGATGAAACTCCCGCCTGAGGGCATTGAGGCTCACGCGGTTCTGTCTCCAGTTCGGCCTATCATTCCATAACGTCAGCATCTTTCCTCCTCGCAGGCGAGCGTCGGCCCATGGTGCACGTGTAGTGATGCCCTTGTCGGCGCGCTCCAGAGTGTTGGACCCCGAGTTGTCTGCGCCGAGCCGGGCTTTGCTCCCCGCTGGTATGCCCAGTGTGTGCATCCACTCGGGCTCTGACAAGGGCGCCCGCGCAGAAAACCGACGCCGGTCGTTGCGGCGCTGACGGGCTCACCCCGCTGGTCTGCCCGCTGCGCACTCCATTGGGAGGGGTCCCTCGGCCAGCAGGTCGGTCACCTTCAAACAGCTCGCGAAAGCGCGCGGTGCACGCTCGATGAGCTTACCGTGGGCGGCAATCGCTGCTTCGGCAACCTGGCGCAAGGTGTCATCGTTCGAGTGCAGCGACAGGCGTGCCAGAGCCAGGGCGGCCACCGCGTTGGCGTTGGCCATGGCGCCGTCCTGCCCGCTGCGCATCCGTACGGGCAGTGCCTCGTGGTGGTGCGCGGTGGCGTAAAATGCGCCGGGCTCGGTCTCCTGGAAGTCGGTGATCAGCCGTTGCGCCAGCTGCCCAGCCCGCTCCAAATGACCGCTGTCGCCGCTCGCTTCGTGAAGGTCGATGAAGGCATCACAAAGGGCCGCGTAGTCTTCGAGATAACCATCGAGGTGGGCCTTGCCTGCCCGATAGGTGCGGTGCAGACCACCGTCGTCCCGTCTCATGTGGCTCCAGGTGAAGTCAGCGGCGTGCTCCGCCGCGGTCAGATAGCGAGGCTCGTCGAAGATGCGGCTGCACTCAGCCAAGGCGCCGATCATCAGCCCGTTCCAGGAGGTCAAGATCTTGTCGTCCAGCAAGGGGGGCACCCGCTCTGAACGGGCTGCCAAGAGCGGCGCTTGGGCGGTCGCCAGCAACGCCTCGAGCTGGGGGACTGAGCAGCCGAGCTCAGCGGCAACCTCGGGCAGCTCGCGAGGCGTATGGAGGATGCTCTTTCCCTCCCAATTGCCCGCGGCCGTTACGTCGTAATAGGCGCACCAGGCCTCTGCTTGGTCAGCCGGCAGCAGCTCGGCAATCTCGTCGGGCGTCCACAGGAAGAACTTCCCTTCCACGCCTTCAGAGTCGGCATCGGTGGCTGAATAGAAGCCGCCGACCGGCGACTGCATCTCCCGGAGGACGTAGTCGAGCGTCTCGCAGGCGACGCGGGCAAAGCGCTCGGCACCGGTCACCTGGAAAGCTTGCCCGTAGATCCTGGCTAGCGCCGCGTTGTCGTAGAGCATCTTTTCGAAATGGGGCACCAGCCAGCGCTCATCGGTCGAGTAGCGGGCGAAGCCACCACCGAGGTGGTCGCGCATGCCGCCCTTGGCCATGCCGTCGAGGGTGGTGACTGCCATGGTCAGCGCCTGCTCATCACCAGTGCGACGGTGATGGCGGAGCAGCAACTCGAGGGACATTGGCGCCGGGAACTTCGGGGCGGGACCAAAACCGCCGTAGCGGGGGTCGAAGTCCTCACCCAGCTGCGCCACCGCTCGGTCGATGGCGACGGGACTGACCGACTGGGCTCCGGCTGGCTCGGCGAGCTGCTCTAGGTGCTCGGTCAGCGTGGCGGCTTGAGTGACTAATGGGTCTCGCTCGTCCTGCCACAGAGTGGCGATCCGATCGAGCAACCGTGAGAACGAGGGTCTCCCCAGCATGTCGACCGGAGGAAAATAGGTGCCGGCGAAGAAGGGCTTTTTGTCGGGCGTGAGAAAGACGGTCAGCGGCCAGCCACCGGATCCGGTCATGGCGACGGCGGCGGCCATGTAGACATCGTCGATGTCCACCCGTTCTTCCCGGTCGACCTTGATGCAAACGAAGTGGTCGTTCATCTTTTGGGCGGTCACTTCGTTGGTGAACGACTCACGTTCCATCACGTGGCACCAGTGGCAGGCCGCGTAGCCGATGCTGAGCAGAATCGGTCGATCCTCCGCTTGAGCGCGCTCCAGGGCTTCCGGTCCCCAGGGGTACCAATCGACCGGGTTGTCGGCGTGCTGCAGCAGGTAGGGGCTGGTTTCCTGAGCGAGACGATTCTGGTGCGGTTTGGGGGACGGGCTGGTCGGGGCTGACTGGGGTTGGCTCATGACAATGCCTCGGGAAGCGGCGCCCAGCCCCTGCCTCAACGGACCCGATTGAGGCCCATCAGGGCAGCCACTCGGTACGCCTCTGCCATGGTTGGGTAGTTGAACGTCGTGTTGGCGAAGTACTCGATGGTGTTGCTGGCCTCACCTTGGGCGATGATCGCCTGGCCGATGTGGATGATCTCAGCGGCCTGATTGCCGAAGCAGTGGATGCCCAGCACCGCGAGCGTCTCCCGGTGGAAGAGCAGCTTCAGCATGCCGACGGTGCGTCCGGTGATCTGGGCGCGAGCCAGCCACTTGAACTGGGAATGACCAACTTCGTAAGGAATCTGCGCTTCGGTGAGCTCTCGTTCGGTGCGCCCGACCGAGCTGATCTCCGGGCTCGTGTAGATGCCAGTGGGCATGAATTGACCAAGGGCGTGATCGCATTTGCCGTGAACG
>JAUVCD010000438.1 GCA_030590865.1 Myxococcales bacterium
GTGCCATTCACGATGGTGATGGACTCGTGGTCGATGGCCTTGACCTCGACCTGGTTGCCCCCCGCTTGCGCCAGCGATCCGCTGGTCAGGCCATCCCGTTCGAAAGACACATAGAACATGAACCAGTCAGGCGTCCGTTCGGACTGTGGGGGGGGACCCACGTAGAGGTCGTGGTAGATCTTGTAGTAGGCGCCACCAGGGAAGTGGAGCAGATCGCCATACCAGTCTGAGGTCGCGTAGACGCCGTTCTGGATGGCCCCGCCGCGGTAGGGCGTGGGGTCCTCGCTCTCTGGCCGAGGACAAGTCGTCGGAAAGCCGGTGCCTTCGTCGCAGGCGGTCAGCAGGCCACCCACGAGCAGCAGCGCCACCACGTCGTGGGATGCTCGGAGAGCTCGCCACCGGTTCATCACGGCCGGAAGCATAGCCGATGCCGGTGTGGGATGCGCGCGCCTCGACGTGACGTATAGTGTTCACGATGATCATGAGTGCCAACGGCCCGCTGAAGGGCAAACGAGTCCTGCTCACCAGGGCAGCTCATCAGGTGGCGCCTACCGTCGAGCTGCTCCGTGAACGAGGCGCCGAGCCGGTGGCTTTTCCCGTCATCGCCATGGGTCCGCCGCCAGAGCCCGAGCAGGTGACCCGAGCCGCTCGCGAGCTGAGCCGTTACGACCTGGTGGCCTTCACCAGCAAGAACGGGGTCGACTGGTTCTGGCGTGAGCTCGAACGCCTGGGCCTGGACGCTGGAGCGCTGGGCACCGTAAAAGTGGCAGCCATTGGACCGGCCACCGGCGCGAGCCTCACCGAGCGCGGCGCAACCGTCGACATCGAGGCAAAAACTTACGTGGCCGAGCATCTCGCCGAGGCCATCCTCGACGCATCGCTCCCCGCAGGCGCTCGAGTGCTCTTGTTGCGTGCGCTGGTCGCCCGCGAAGCCCTTCCCGATGCGCTGCGCGCGGCGGGGATGACGGTCGACATTGTGCCGGTCTACGAGACCGTCCCTGGCTCGGTCGAGCGGCGTGACGAGCTTCGCCAACTCATCGGATCGATCGACATCGTGATGCTGACCTCGGCCTCAACGGCGACCAACCTCTGCGAGCTGCTGGGAGCCGATGCGCCCAGCCAGCTGGCTCGCTGCATGATCGCCAGCATCGGCCCGATCACCTCGGCGGCAGCCGTCGATCTAGGCCTCGAGGTGGCCGTGACCGCGACCGAGAGCACCACCATCGGCCTGGTCGAGGCCACCGAAGCGGCGCTGAGCTGACCTTCCCCGCCGCTCTGCTCGTCAGCGCAGCTTGACGGCCTTGCCGTTTTCCGGTCCGAGCGGGTCGTCACCAATGTCTACTTGAGCTTGCTTCAAGGTGTAGGCCACCACCGTCCAGTAGACGTCATCGCTGAGCGTGCCGGGCTCGAGGGCCGGCATCTCTTCTTTCACGTAGGCAAAAACATCCGCTGCCGTAGCGAAGGTCACCTCCCGCGACCACCCTTCGGGCGCCTCGCTAGAGAACGCACCAGTGCCGGCAATTGAAGGCGTGTCTTCGTCGCCTTCACCGTTTTCTCCATGGCAGCTCGAACAGTGCTGCCCATAGAGATAGACCCCCCGAGACCACTGATCCTCTGGGATGTCGTCCGCTGACGAGATGGTGGTGCGTGGAGTGCCACAAGCGCTGCCGACCATCACCGCGACCAGGCCAGCAACGACAAGCGAGCCTCCGAGAGCTCGTTCGAACATGCGTTCACCTCAAAAAAAAACGGGTGGAGCCCCGGTGGGGCGCCACGATGCCAAACGGGGCCCTACCCGCTCGAACATCCGACGCATGGACTCAAACAAAGTTCTGCCCTAGCCAAAAGAATCCGCCAACACCGGATCCTTGTCCCCCAACTCGGGACCCTCCCCGCACCGCGCCGCACCCTGTCCGCGGTGTCGTCAGTGGTGACCGCGACCGGCTGGCCTCACGGCACCGAAGCGCAGGACCAATGCCACTGGGACACCACTGAACACAGCCTAGAAGACGAAGTCGTTGGGAAGCACCGCGTTCTTGGGTACGACGATGACCCCTTCACGCACGTGCAGGCGACCTTCTGGGTGGTCGAAGTGGTCCAGCTGCTGGCGATTGACCAGCTGCACGCCTCGTCCGATGCGCGCGTTCTTGTCGACGATGGCGCCCCGCATGTAACAGCCCTCACCGATGCCCAGGGGGACTTTGCTGCCTGTGCGGGCCATCTCGGGCTCGTAGTAGTCAGCCCCCATCACGTAGCAATCGTTGATAGTAGCGCCAGGCTGTACCCGGCAACGCACGCCGAGAATGGAATCTCGTACCGACGAGCGATCGACGATGACGCCCTCGCAGAGGATGGAGTTCTCGACTGAAGCCTGATTCACCTTGGCCCCAGGTAGAAAGCGCTGGTTGGTGTAGATGGGCCGAGTCGGATCGAACATGTTGAACCGCGGCAGCTGGCGAGTGAGCTCGAGGTTGGCCTCGTAGAACGCCCGCACCGTCCCGATGTCCGCCCAATAATCATCGAACCCGTAAGCGTGGACGCGGTGCGACTCGAGGATGGACGGCAGAATATCGATCCCAAAATCGGTCTTCTCGTGGTCCACCTCCACCAGCCCCCGCAGCACCCGAGTCGTGAACAGGTAGATCCCCATCGAGGCAAGCAACGGTCGTTCCGCCGCTTCTTGGGCCGACAGGCCGAACCGCTGAGTATCCACGGTCATCGACTCGATGGCTTCGGCGGTCTTGGGCTTCTCGAGGAACTTGACGACCCGACCGTTGGCGTCGGTCTTGAGCAAGCCGAGCTGGGGCGCCTCGTCGCGAGTCACCGGTTTGACCGCCAAGGTCACCTGGGCTTTTGCCTTGTTGTGGGTGGCCAAGAAGGCGCGGTAGTCCATGCGGTAGAGGTGATCGCCCGACAGGATGAGCACGTTGCGCGACGGGGTGTCACAGATGTGGTGCCACGACTGGCGCACGGCGTCGGCGGTACCTTCGAACCAGCGGGCGTGATCGCGCCGCTGCTCGGCGGCAAGGACCTGGACGAAGCCGCGGCTGAACGCATCGAACCGGTAGGCGTTGGCGAGATGGGAGTTGAGGCTCGCCGACTGGAACATGGTCAGCACGTAGATGTGCTGGACTCCAGAGTTGATACAGTTCGAGAGCGGAATGTCGATGAGTCGGTACTTGCCCGCCAAAGGCACCGCCGGCTTGGACCGATCCTTGGTGAGCGGAAACAGCCGGCTACCCGAGCCGCCGCCGAGAATCACCGCGACTGCTTTCTCCATTTGAACCTGCTCCAGATGCCAGGCGCGCTCCGCGCCTGCGATAAGCGCCGATGTGGGCTTCAGTCTCGCTGATAGCGCATGCTGGCTGCCGGCGATACTCGGCAAAGCACCAAGCAAAGCATCACTGACGCCGTGACCTGGCTGTCACTCAAACACGGCCCGGACGAGCTGGAACTTGTTGTTCAGCTGCGGGTCGGTCAGTTTTTCGAAGCGGCCCGGGGAGCCGAGCTCGTTCTTCAAGTTCCGGGCCCGCTTGTGCTCGGTAACGAAGTAGAAGACCTTCTGGTCCTTGGTCTTCTTCTGCTCGTCGATCCACTTCTGGAACTTGCTACCGCTGGAGACGAAGGCCGGCACTTGGTTGCCTCGGTAGAAGTTCTCACCCTTCCAGTTCATCTGGTAGGCGATCAGCTGCCCCTCTTCTTGTTGCCGCGCCCGTTCATAGGCCAGGAACAGCTCCCGCTGACCCCAGTGAGGGGAGAGCTTCACCAGGTAGCTGTTAACCCCCCAGGCGGCGAAGGCGGTCGCCACGCACAACAGCGCCACGGTCGCATAGCGACGCAGCCGATCGATCATCAGCAGCAGGGTGACCCCGGTCGCCGCGATGGTGAAGCCCCACAGCCAGCTCCCGAAATCGACGGACTTCGGCCACGGTCGCCCATAGTTGTAGGTGATCAAGTGGATGAGCCGGATCTGGCTGTTGCGCCCCTCGGGGCTCCAAACCAGATCGCGCCCGACCATGTACGTGAGCACCGCAGCACCGACCGCCACCGCACCGAGCAGCACGCGGTCGACAGTCGCCTGATCGATCGAAGCTACCGTCGAGTCCCGCTGGCCACGGACCAACATGTCGTCGAGCAGCACACCAATCAGCATGGCCAGCGGTGGCAGCACGGGAAAACAGTAGTGGTGAAACTTGGTGCCCATCACGGCGAACAAGCTGAAGCCGATCAAGAACCAGGCGGCGAGCACCACCGCCCCACGGGATGAGAAGGTATCCCGGCGCTGGCGCAGCCACCGCACCAGCGCAAGGGGCGCCAGCCCGGTCCAGGGAAAGACGGCGTAGCCCAGCTGCCAGACGTAGTAGCGGAAGCTCAAGTCCTGACCACGGTTGGTGTCGTGCACGTGCTTGAAGGCACGCTTGAACATGTCGTGGAACAGCAGCCGATCGGTGAAGGGTTGCCCATGACGGGAATGCATGGCCACGAACCAGGGCAGCACCGTGGCGACGAAGATCAGCGCGCCGGCGATAATCTCCATCCGGGTGAGATCACGCCAACGCCGCGTCGCGACCACGTAGGCCAGCGCCGCCAGCACCGGCAGCCCGATGCCTGCCGGCCCTTTGGTCATGGTGGCGAGCGATGCGCAGAGCCAGGCGGCCAGGAACACCAGCCGCTGCACCCGCCGCTCACCCCAGCTCAACCACAGCACCAGCGCCAAAGCCTGCAGCCAAACGAGCGCCTGAACCGCCGGCGTGAAGCTCTTCACCACCGGTCGCAGACCCTCTTGGCAAGCCTTGTTGCCCGGCAGACCGCAGTTGCCCGCCGAACCCAAATCGAAGACGTCCCCGTGGAAGCGCAGATCGAAGTTAGGGGTGAAGATGAGCGAGAGATTGCGGGACAACAGGTAGAGGATCTGGGGGAGCACCACCATCAGCACTGCGCCAATCACCAGGTGGTAGAGCGATAGCCGCAGCGTGAAGGGCCCCAGCCCCACCTCGTAGCTCTGGATCCGCTCGTGAGCATCGACCTGGGTGGCGTAGATGAACAGGCCAATCGCTGCAGCCAGACAGGCCACGAAGGGCATGTCGGTCATGGTCTGGTGGGCCAGCAGGAAGAACTGGGGCATGGTCACCAGCACCATGGCGCCGAGCAGCGCTGGACGCCGGCCGTGACTGCGGGCCACGCCCTTGTAGAGCAGGTAGACCGCCACCAAGGTGATCAAGAAAAAGGGCCAGCGGACGGCCCACTCGGGCTGGGGCAGCCGACCATCGGCAACCGCCGAGAGCATCTCCCCCGAGCGGAAACGCACCCCGAACAGAGCCATCGCCCCAGCCTGGAGCCAGAAGCTGAGCACCGGCTTGGACCAGAACCAGCCGTCCTGGGCCCACCAGAGGGATATCCAATCGTTGCGAGCCAGGATCTCCCGGGCCACCTCGCCGTAGTGGGTCTCCCAAGGATCGCTGAGCGAGTGGTTGCCCAACATGGGGAGGTAGAGCAACGTAACCATCACCACCAGCCAGAAGCCGTGACGACGCCACAGCGGTCGTGGCTTGCCTGTCTCGTCCACCCGCCACGGTCCGAGCCGCTCGCCGATGCGATAGAGGCCGACCACGACCATCAGGAAAGTCGCCGGTATGGCCACCGCAGACACAGTCGGCGGGACCACTCCTTCGACCGCCCCGCGCAGCAAAGCCAGGTGGCACAGCCCGCCACCCAGCGCCACCGAGGTGGGCACCATCAGCTCGCCCAGGCGGCAGTGACGAACCGACCGGTCCGTGTCGTCGAAGCTCCCTAGGAGATCCAACACCCCAACCGTGACCAGCAGCACGCAAACCAGCGCCACCGGTACCACCACCGCCGGTGAGGCAGCGCTCGCCATGATCAAGACCCCGACCAGCGTACCCAGGACGATGGGAATGAGGGCGCGCAGCCGCACCGGGTTGCCTACCGGCAACAGCGGCTCAGCCTCCGACGAATCGGGCTGGCCATCGTCATCGGGCTCGCTCAGCGCCTCGTCGTCACCCGGCGCGCTCGACGCCTCATCATCACCAGGCTCACTCGACCTGGTCTCTTCCTCGTCGGCAGGCGTCTCGGGTTGCGCTTCTTTCTCGCTCATGACGAGCCAACGATCTGCGCCAGTCTCTAGCAACTCCACGCTCTGGTGACCACAATCGTTGCCTTCCCAGGGCCCGTGACCACGGCAGGTGGAAGATTTGGCGGCGAGCCGTTGTTAACCACTGGAGCGTCGAACCAGAAAGCCGACGCCGAAATGCGTGCTTGGTAGGCGCCGTCGTGGTAACGCCTGCCCAGCCTGTTGGAGCGCCAAGTTGGCGAGGTTTCTGAGGAACATCTCGGAATTCAAGGAGGAACGATGATCCGCACAACCCACCTGAGCTGGATTGCCCTCTGCGGCGTCCTCGTCGTCGGCTGCGGCTCGGACCCAAAGCTAGAGCCGGATACGGCGGCTGATCATGGGGCGAACCTGGGCGCGAACGACGCCAACAAAGGTGATGGAGACGACGGTGCCAACAAGAAGGGCGTGCCGGTCGGCATCGACCCGCGCATCGCCGAAATGTGCGACTTGAAGGAGACCCGTTTCGACTTCGATTCCACAAACTTGGGCTCACAAGCCCGCTCCGTTCTCGACGCCCTGGCCGAGTGCTTCATCAACGGCAAGGGCAAGGGCCACAAGCTGAACCTGGTAGGCCACGCCGACGAGCGCGGCGAGACCGAATACAACCTGTCCCTGGGCCACCGCCGGGCTGGCTCGGTGGCGACCTACCTCGCCAAGCAGGGGCTCGGCGACGACCGGGTCGGCACCAGCTCGGAGGGCGATCGGGAAGCGACGATCGGCACCGATGAAGCGGGCTGGGCCAAGGACCGCAAGGTCGAGATCCTCCTGAATGACTCTGAGGATTAAACGAGGCACACCGTGCGGCTGGGTGTGATCGACGCTGAGACGGTTGGCGAGACGGCGGCTGATGTCGTCGACATGGATCCGATATCGCTCATCGCGCACTCGTCCGGACCCGTCTTCTTCGTCATCTGGCTGCTGATCTTCGCTTCTGTTTTCGTCTGGTTTCTGACGGTACTGAAGCTACTGCAGCTGCGCCGGCTCAGCCGGGCCGAGCAGCGGTTCGAGCGTGACGTCGAGCGGGTCACTGATGCCGACCAGCTGTTCGGCGTCGCCGCCGTGCACAAAGAAGCCCCAGGAGCCCAGGTCGTGCTCGCCCTCCAGAAGCGGCGGGACGTGCCCAAGCTCCTCGAGGCTACCGCCAAGCGGGCCGTGGTCACCCAAGAGCAGCGGGCCTCCACCATGATGCCCACCTTGGCCTCCATCGGAGCCGCCTCGCCCTTCGTCGGCCTCTTCGGCACGGTCTACGGCATCATGGACGCCTTTCTGCGCATCGGCCGTGAAAAGAGCGCCTCGCTGCCCGTGGTCGCGCCCGCCATCGGTGAGGCTTTGATCGCCACTGCTATCGGCCTGTTCGCTGCGATCCCCGCAGTCGTCGCCTACAACGCCATCTCCAAGCGGATGGACAATCTGCTGTCCGGGCTCGAAGCATCGGCCGACGGCTGGGTCCAGCTGGCGATGCCCGATGAAGGCGACGACATGCGCAGCACCGTGAAGGATCGCCAGGCCGTGGGCCAGCCCGCCCCCAGCAACGGCCCCCCAGCGTTCCCGGGAGTGTGATTGCCATGGGAATGGCGCTCGGAGGTGGGAGCCGACGCCGCGGACGCGGTGGCTTCAACGAGATCAACGTCACCCCACTGGTCGACGTGATGTTGGTGCTGCTGGTGGTCTTCATGGTGACCGCTCCGCTGCTCACCACTGGACTGCGAGTAGAGCTACCCCAGGTCAAGGCCCACAACACGCCGGTCCGGGACACCAAGCTCATCGTCGAAATTGATGAACACGAACGGATCTATTTCGCCAACCAGGACGTCACCAAGACTGTGGAGCAAGTCTTGCTCAACAGTCCACGGATCCAGAAGGAGCGGGAGCTCTACGTCCGGGCAGACAAGAGGGCCCGTTATGGGGTCGTGGCCCGGGTGGTCGCGGCGGCCCGCGCCGCAGGCGTGGACGGCCTGAACTTGCTCGTCGAGCCCGAGGTCG
>JAUVCD010001046.1 GCA_030590865.1 Myxococcales bacterium
TGGTGGTTGGGCCAGTTTACCTGGGTTTGGGTCAACGTTGCGTCGGTGGTCGTCTGGGGCGCTGCGACCATTCTGGCGCTGCGCGGCAGGTCGTTGCTGGCATTGTGGAGCTGCTACATCGAGGGATTGGTCCACGTGTCCGTGGCCTGCGTCGTCATCGGCTTGCAGGCTGGGTACCCGTATTTGCTGGTGGCCCTATCGGCCAGTCTCTTGATTGCGTTCTCCCGTCGTGAGGGGCGTCACTTCGCCATTGCAGCCATTGCCTTCGTCGTCGCGATGGTGACGTCGTTGGTCCTGACCCTCTACGTGCCGCCATTCACGGTCGTGGCGCCCGACGGTTTGCAGGTGCTGCTCTACCTGAACGCCGGTGCCGCGCTCGTCGTCGTGGCTGTTGTGGGCGCCTTCGCCAGGATGATGGACCGAATCGTTGCCGAGGAGATTGTTGGGCTGCGACACCAGGTCCGAGAGGCGATGCAGCTTGGTCAATACACGCTCGTTGCCAAGCTCGGGGAGGGGGGCATGGGCGTTGTGTACAAGGCTCGCCACGCCATGCTGCGCCGTCCCACGGCGATCAAGCTGCTGCCGGTGGACAAGGTCGGCGAGCAGAGTCTCCAGCGCTTCGAGCGAGAGGTCCAGCTGACCGCCGAGCTCACCCACCCCAATACGGTCGCCATTCACGACTACGGTCGCAGCCCAGATGGAGTCTTCTACTACGCGATGGAGTACCTGGACGGTATCGATCTCGAGACGCTCGTGAGCAGTCGCGGACCGTTGCCTTCGGCGCGAGTGGTGTCGATCCTGCGCCAAGTCTGTGGCGCCCTCGATGAGGCCCACGATCGGGGTCTAGTTCATCGGGACATCAAGCCTGCCAACATCATCCTTTGCCAGCTGGGCAACCGCCCCGACGTGGCCAAGGTACTGGACTTCGGGCTCGTGAAGGATCTGTCCAGTGATGATCGTGCCACGGCCGTCGATGTGGTCTCGGGCACACCGGCCTACCTGGCGCCGGAGGCGATTGCCGATCCAGATGCGGTCGGGCCAGCCACCGATCTCTATGCGCTGGGTGCCACGGCTTATTTTCTTCTGTCAGGTCACACCCTGTTCCAGGGCAAGACCGTGGCGGAGGTTTGCGCCCACCACCTTCACACCGAGCCTCGGCCGCTCGCCGAACGAGCGACCGGTTCGGTTCCCGCCGCGCTCGAGACGCTGATCATGGCGTGCCTGGCAAAAAAGCCGGCGGACCGGCCGGCATCTGCGCGAGCCTTGGCGGGCGATTTGGCTTCACTGGCGCTCCCGAGCGAATGGTCCGAAGACGACGCGAAGCAATGGTGGCGCGACTTCGACCAAGAGCGCAGCACCAAGGAGGACGCGCCGCTGACGGGGTCAACCCGCGCCTTGACCGTCGACCTGCGAGAACGGTTGCTGGTTGCGGACGCGGCGGGTCCCGAGCTGGGCGTCACCCGGCCAGAACGGCCGTTGGGCAAGCAGTGACCAACAGGGGTTGAAGGGCGGGACGCCGTAGTGGTCCGTTCCCCGGTGCTGTTCAGGGTCGTTCGACCCAGGTGTCGTCGCCCCGACAGGTGCGAGGTTCTCAGGTCTCGCCGTCAGGAGCCCAAGCTGCAAAATCGAGGGGCAGCGGGCCGGGCAACGTCGGTTGCACCGTGCGTTCGAGCAGCTGGAAATCGTGTTGCACCGCAAGCTCGAGAGGGTCGCCTCGGGCGGGGCCGTCGTGGCGGAACCAGGCCCGCGCCGCCGCGACGTTTCGGACCAGCACGTAATGCTGGGGATCTTGCGCGACTGCCTCGGATAGGCGATCCATCATGCCTTGGACGTCACCTCGCTCGAAGGCGAGGCACGCCAAGGTGTTGAGTGCCACGCCGGGAGTGGGAAGGCCCAAGTCCAACGCCCGGCGCAGGTGACGCTCGGCCAGGTCGAGCTGGCCGGCGTGGAGGTAGGCACCGCCGAGGTCCAAATGAGCGGCGTGGTGGTCACCGAGTCGTTCGAGGATCGCTAGGTAGTCGTCGATGCCGTCACGGTGCAGCTGTTGCAGTCCGCGGTGCTCTTCGAACCACGCGCTCAGCATCGAGCACGTCCACCCGAGTGTCGCAGCTCCACAGGAAACGGAGCCCA
>JAUVCD010000552.1 GCA_030590865.1 Myxococcales bacterium
ACATCGACGTGCTCGCCGAAGCGAGCGGGCGGCCGGACAAGGCGATCGTCTGCCACGGGATGAACCCGGTGCCCTTCATGGTCGGCGTCGAGCTGGTGGCTTCAGCCAAGACCAGCCCAGAGACGGTGGAGCACGCCCGCAGCACGTTGCAGGAAATGGGGAAGCTGCCGTTCCTGGGACCCAACATTCCTGGCTTCTGGGTCAACCACCTGCTGATGCCTCAAATGCTGGATGCGATGCGACTGCTCGAGGCCGGGCTGATCACCGTCGAGGACGGCGACGTGGGGCTCAAGACCTCGCTGGGCCATCCCCAGGGCACCTTCAAGCTCGCCGATTTCGTCAGCACGCCGACCATGCTGCGGGTGGCTCTGGAGATGTACCAGTCGTCCACTGATCCTCGCCTATACCCGCCAGCGATCCTCATGCGGATGGTCAAGAACGGCGAGTTCGGGGCGTCCAGCGGCAAGGGTTTTTACGATTGGAGCAACCCTCGAGAGCCCAAGCCTCGCGACCTGTCCCAGTATCACATCAAGACGGCCGACGAGCTGACTGGCATCTTGAAGTAGCAGCGTCTCGAGCAGGCTGCGGTCAAGCGCTCGTAGGGGCGGGGTTTACCCCCGCCCGGCTATCGGTTCTTGGGCATCAACCGGTTCGGTGGTCGCTGGCCTGCCTGCAGCGAGTGGCCGCAGCGGGACCGTGCTGTTTCCGTGGCCGTAGAACCCGAAGCGTCGTGCGGCGAAAGGCGTTTCGCCGTAGCCCGAACCACCCATCGGGTCAGCGGAGCTCTGCTCATCGACGGAGAGGCACTCGAGCCGTCGCAGCCGTTCGGCAAAGAGGGCGGCGGCTCGCTCGACGGTGGCCCGATCCGGCGGTGCGAGCCCCTCGGCCAATTGGGGCCCCGCCGGTACGGCCAGGAAGGCGACCTCGGGATCGAGACTCGAGATGAAGTCGGCGGTTGCTTCGAGCTCGCCGGTCGAGGTGTTGAGCCCGTCAATCAACATCGTCTCGGTGGCGAGATGGCCAGCGTAGCTTGCTGCGAAGACCCGAAAGCCCTGGAGCATCGTGTCGAATCGAAGTCTGGGATGGGGCGCATTGATTCTCTGCCACGCCGACTGGCGCGCGGCGTCGAAAGTGAGGGAGACGAAGTCCGCCTGGCCGAGCTCGGCGCGCACGTCATCTCGGGTCAGCAGCGATCCGTTGCTCAGCACCGCCACGGGCTTGCCCAAGGCAGCTAGCCCCTCGATGATGCGCCCCAGGTGAAGGTCGAGCGTCGGCTCGCCGTCGGCGGCAATGGCTATGCGGCGGACTGTTGGACCAGGCTCAGCGAGCCTGTCAGCCACGTCTTTGACGACCTGATCGGGATCGGACAGCGCGGACCTGTTCAGGTGGTGGCAAGGCCTCGGCTCGCCGTGGCAGTAAGCGCACGAGTAGCTACACCACTTCGGTGGGATGTAATCCACGAAGAGGCAATTTCCCAAACGCCGAACCGGTACAGGGCCGAAGACGACGGACACCGCTACCTCACTTGTGTCAGCCTGCACCTATGACGATATCATGGCTGCGCAGCGCTTTGCGCAAATGGCTACAGCCGCTCGCTGAATGGGTCGGGGTCAGTTTTGGGCGGTTTCGGCTTGGTGGCAGGCTTCTTGGCTGTTGCCGGTGGGCGCGGCTTGCCCCCAGTGGCTGACTTGGGCCGCGGTCCGCTGGTCTTCTTTGCGACGGGCTGGGCGCTTGGCTCAGCCTCGGCCACCTCCTCCGCGGTAGCACTAGCCGAGGGCGCCGGATCGGCGAGCGGGGCCTCTTCCGAGGCCGACGGAGCTGCTTCGTCGACCGCCACGGGGGGCTGAATCTCCTCGACCGACGGCGCTTCAGTCGCCTCGGCCGTCGGGCTGGCGGCGTTGGCCATTGCTGGCTTGTCGCGGTCGAAGGTGACGAACGCCAGACCGGCGCCCAGGGATAGGGCGACGAAGGCGAGGGCGGCGAGCTTGATGCCCGCCCGTGACCGTCGCGGCGTGGCGGTACTCTGAGGCGCCGGGATGCCGGCACTACTGTCTTGGGCCGAGCTCTCGGTGGTGGTGAGCAACTCCGGCCCGGGGGTGGCCAGCCACTGGGCGCCGCTGGGGAAGGAATCAGCGACGCTGGATGAGAGCCCCGCGCTCGATGGGAAGGAGGGCGGGGTCAGCTCGGCGTCGAACAAGCCGCCTGCGCCCACGCCGGCGTCGGTCGGCGCGCTGTGGGGCAGGGGCTGTCCGGCCAGAGCGCTGACCTCGGGGGGAGGCTCGGGCATGCTGAGGGACGGGAAGCTCACCGGAGAAATCGCGGCCAGCGCCGTCGCCATCTCACGGGCCGAGGCGAACCGGTTAGCTGGATTGGGAGCCAAGGCACGGCCGAAAAACTCGTCGATTTCCACCGGCAGATGAGGAGCAAAGCTCGTTGCTGGCGGCGCACACTGGGTCAACATCGCCACGATGACTTCGGTCACGTTCTTCCCCGAGAAGGGGAGTCGGCCGGTGAGGCAGCGGAAAGCGATGACGCCGAGCGACCACAGGTCAGCGCGGTGGTCGATGTCGGCCATGCCGCGCGCTTGCTCCGGGCTCATATACTGGGGTGTGCCGAGCACCATCCCCACCTTGGTGACCTCCTCCTCGTCATCACGCATGTCATCGGCCTTGGCCACACCGAAATCGAGCAGCTTGAGCAGCTCCTCGTCTCCTGACCGGACCAGGAACAGATTCGCTGGCTTCAAATCCCGATGAATGATGGAGGCGGCATGGGCGGCGGCGAGGCCCTTGGCGGCTTGCGCCACCAGCTGGCTCGTCTGCTCGAGGGACAGGGTCTTCAGTCGTTTCAACCGTGCCTTGAGATCATCGCCCTCCAGCAGCTCCATGACGATGAAAGGGATCTCGTGGTCGATGCCGTAGTCGAAGATCTGCACGATGTGAGGGCTGCGGAGCTGGGCCACGGCCATGGCTTCGCGCTCGAAGCGACTCCGCGCTTCGTGATGGTCCACCATGTTGCGTTGCATCAACTTGACGGCCACTTCGCGCTGGAGGCGCTTGTCGAGGCCGATCCAGACCGATCCCATGCACCCCCGGGCCAGCTCGCGTCTCAGGACATATCTTCCGAAGACGATGGTTCCGGTGGTGGGTGCGATCATCCGCTTTTGCGTCTCCTGTCCTCTTGGGGACAATGGACGCCTCCTATCATCCAGTGTAGCGCTTCTGCGGAACTTCCGCAGAAACATGCGGAAACCAGCGTGGCCAAATGTGACTTGGCGGACACCAACGTGGGACCAGAGGAGTGGCAAAACAAACGATAGAGCTCATCGTCAACGGCGATCGCTACGAGGTTGCGATCGACCCTTGGCGCACCTTGGTCGAGGTGTTGCGCGAAGATCTTGGGCTGATGGGCACCAAGATCGGTTGCAACCAAGGGGATTGTGGCGCCTGCACCGTCGTCATCGACGGAACCACGGTGTGCTCTTGCCTCACCCTCGCCGTGGAGGCTGACGGGCGAGAGACGAGTACTATCGAAGGGGTAGCGCCATCAGGGACCGAGCTGGATCCGCTCCAACAGGCCTTCATCGACCATGGCGCCGTGCAGTGTGGCTTCTGCACCGCTGGGATGATCCTGAGCGCTCGGCAATTGCTCACCCTCGAGCCAGCGGCTGACGAGGCCCAAATTCGACGCGGTCTGTCCGGTAATCTGTGCCGCTGTACGGGCTACGACAAGATCGTGACCGCCATCAGCCACGCGGCCCACGGCCCCAAGGACAGTGAGCCCGAAGCGAGCGGCGAGGGAGGTGAGTCATGATCGGCTTGCCCCATTTTGCTCATCACCAGCCCACGACGCTGGCGCAAGCGCTGAAGTTGGTGGACCAATATGGCACCAAGGCGAAGCTTCTGGCGGGGGGCACCGAGGTGATTCCCAAGCTCCGCTGCCGGGCCCTTTGTCCCGAGCAGTTGATCAGTGTCAATCGCATCGCCGAGCTGTCGGTCATCGAGGTGCAGCCAGGTGGCGATCTCCACATCGGTGCCGGGGTCCGAGTTAGCGACGTAGGTCGTCACGCTGGGGTGCTGAAGACTTATCCGGGGCTGGCCCATGCCTGTTCGGTCATGGCCACCACCCAGATCCGCAACATGGCCACCGTGGCGGGCAATCTCGTCAATGGCTCGCCTTGCGCGGACACCGCCTCACCGTTGCTGGTCTACGACGCTCGCGTCAGGCTCGCCAGCCAGGCTGGTCGTCGGGAGGTAGCCCTCGACGCCTTTTACCAAGGGCCTGGCCAGGTCGATGTCGAGCCCAACGAGATCTTGGTGACGATCATCGTGCCGCCTCTGCCCGAGGGGAGTGGGTCCTCCTACCAGCGGCTCAGCGCTCGCAGCAGCGTGGACATGGCTGCCGCGAGCGTGGCGGCTCGGTTGACCTTGGACGCCCAAGGGAGTTGCACCGCCGCGCGAGTCGCCATGGGCGCGGTGGCGCCCACGCCGCGACGCTGTCCCCAGGCGGAGGCTTTGCTCGCCGACCAGGCTCCCGACTCAGAGCATGTGTCCTGGGCCGCTGCGGCGGTAGCCAAAGGGGCGTCACCGATCGATGACGTCCGGGCCTCGGCGGCCTATCGACGTGCCGTCTTGCCGGTCTTGGCGCGGCGGGTGCTGGAGCAATGCCTCATTCAGGCTCGCGGAGGTGGGCGATGAAGAAGCCAGCCATCATCGGCGCCAACGTGCCACGCCTCGATGCCCGGGCGAAAGTCACCGGCCAGGCGACCTATACCGACGACATCACGCTGCCCGGCACCCTCTATGGTGCCTTGCTCCGCAGTCCCATCGCCCATGGCCGTATCAAGCGGATCGATGTCAGCCGGGCGCGCGCTCTGCCTGGCGTCAAGGACGTCGTCGTTGGCGCGGACACGCCCCAGATCCATTATGGCAACTGGCGGTTGATTCCCAAGATGCAGGACGAGCTGCCGCTCTGTGTCGACAAGGTCCGCTTCATTGGTGACGAAGTGGCCGCGGTCTGCGCCCTCGATCGTGAGACAGCGCAGCGGGCCTGCGAGCTGATCGATGTGGAGTACGAGGAGCTACCGGCGGTCTTCGACGTGGAGCGCTCGACCGCCGCTGGCGCCCCGCTGATTCATGACGATAGCGAAGGCAACGTAAGCCTCAAACGGGAGATCGACTATGGCGATCTCGACGCCGCCTTCGACCGAGCTGACCTGGTGCGGGAGGACGTCTACCAGTTGCACTCGGTCAGCCACGCCTATTTGGAGCCTTGCTCCTGTCTGGCCGCGCCAGACGAAGGCGGCCGGGTGACCTTGTGGACCAGTACTCAGGTCCCCTACATCGTGCAGTGCTTGCTCGCCAGCACCCTGGGCATCCCTGAGAACCACGTGCGGGTGATCAAGCCCTGCGTGGGTGGTGCCTTTGGCGGCAAAATGGAACTGCGTCCTTGGGAGTTTTGCGCGGCCTTCATGGCGTTACGTTGCGGACGGCCCGTCAAGTTCACCTTGTCCCGGGAGGACGAGCTCGCCTGTGGTCGGCGCCGCCACGGCATGACCATTCGGTGCAAGACCGGGTTCACTAGAGATGGCCTCCTGACCGGTCGTCAGTTCGACGTGTTGCTCGACGGCGGTGCGTACAACGCCATGGGTCCGACGGCCGCGTTTCTTTGCGGCAATTTCGGCGCCATGCTCTATCGCTTTCCGGCGTACCGCTACTTGGGTCGGCACGTCTATACCAACAAGCCTCCGGCCAGCGCCATGCGTGGCTTTGGAGCGCCCCAGGCTCTTTTTGCCTCGGAGACCCAATTGAATGCGGCGGCAGCCGAGCTCGGCATCGACCCCTTCGATCTGAGACTCAAGAACGCCATGGTCGCAGGGGACGTTTTGCCCGGCGTGGCCACCATCAACTCTTGTGGGTTGAAAGAGAGCCTCACGAAGGCTCGCGACATGAGCGGTTGGGACGAGAAACACCTGGACCACCGGCCGGGCTACGGCATTGGTGTGGGCTGCTACAGCTTCATCAGCGGCGGCGTCTTCAACTGGTTCAACACCAAGTACAATTTCGCGTCTTGCGAGGTGCGAGTCTTCGAGGACGGCACGGCCCATCTGCTGACCATGGCGTCCGATATCGGACAGGGCTCGGACACGGTGCTGCGGCAGATCCTCGCTGCAGAGCTGGGCATTGGCATCGACAAGATTCGGCTCACTTCAGCGGATACGGCTATGACGCCCAAGGCCGATCTCGGTACCTGGGGTAGTCGGGTGACCTTCATGGCTGGCAATGCGGTCATCGATGCGGCGCGGAAGATCAAAGACCTGCTCATTCCGGTCCTGTTCGGTGAATACGATTTGAACCAGATCCACGACATCGGGTTTGGCGACGATCGAGTGTTCGTCAAAGCGCGGCCCAAGCGGGGCATGAGCTTTGCCGAGTGCGCCTACAAGGCGTTGCGCTCCCGCCGAGGTGAGCCGCTCACCGCCTTTGGTGGTTACACCCCGCGCAACAAAGGTCTGGTCACCCCGGCGTTCTCCTTCGGCACCCAGGTGGCGGAGATCGACGTTGATGAAGAGACCGGGATCATCAAAGTTGCGAAGATG
>JAUVCD010001094.1 GCA_030590865.1 Myxococcales bacterium
TAAATCGAGCTCGGAACTGGAGCCAATGCGGATCTCGTCCTGGGCAAAAGTGAATGATTGCCCATGATTGGAACTGTCGGGACTGTCCACGACGGTCAGCTTCAGCTTCTCTACGAGGCGCACCTCGAGATCCGCCGCAGCCATCGTCTGAGTGCCGCCGGGCCGGGAGCTCGCAGAGCCGGCCATGGGGCCTGGTCGAGGCGCATCCTTGCTCACGTCGTCACCTCCGGCGACCAGCGAGCTAGCGAAATCCGGCGAGCGTCGCTCGCTGTGATGTGATGGGGGACCGCCATGCCAAGCCATCCTAGCGGATGCGGTGCTGTCGTTGAATCGACAACCGGTGCCAGGGCAACAGTTTGCCAGAGCAGGCGGTCTTCGCGAGCGGGACACGCCGGTGGTTACCCGCAACGACCGCGGAGGCGCTGCTTGAGGCGCGGCGAAATGCACGCTAGCCCGACCACCTGCCTGAGCCAGAGCGCAACTGATGAGCAAAGCCGACGACAGCGAGTCCACCAGCGAGGTCGCCCAGAGCGACCCAATCGCCGCAGAGGCCTCGCCAGGTGCAGACAATGACGAGGACAAGACCGCCGAGACCAGTCCGGCCACCGGCAACGTCACCGTGGTGCGCCTGCCCCCCGACGAAAAGCGCGTGGTGCACATCATCGGCACCGCTCACATCTCCAAGAAGAGCGTTGCCGAAGTGCGAGCGGTCATCGCCGAGGTCAAACCGGACACGGTCTGCATCGAGCTGGACAAGATGCGCTACGAAGCGCTCACCGACGACAGCCGCTGGCGGAAGCTCGACATCTTCCAGGTCATCAAGGAGGGGAAGGTCCTATTCCTAATGGCGAGCCTGGCGCTGCAGGCCTATCAGAAGCGGCTGGGCGAACAGCTCGGCGTGCGCCCTGGTGCCGAGCTACTCGCTGGCGTCGAGGCCGCCGAGCAGATTGGGGCCGAGGTCGTCCTGGCCGACCGAGACGTGCAGGCCACCCTGCGACGCACCTGGGCGAATCTGGGTTTCTTCGACAAGCTGAAGCTGCTGACCGCGCTGGTTGCGAGCGTCTTCGACAGTGAAGAAATCGACGAAGAGCGGATCGAGCAGCTGAAGGATCGAGAGCACATCGGCGATCTGATGAGCGAGTTCGCCCGCGCCATGCCCCAGGTGAAAGCACCGCTCATTGACGAGCGAGACGACTACCTGATGAGCTCGATCGAGGCGGCTCCAGGCACCACGGTGGTGGCCGTCGTCGGCGCTGGACACGTGGAGGGTATGGTCAAGGCTGTCGGCAAGACCGTCGACCGCGAGGCACTGACCAAGATCCCGGCACGGTCACTGCTCGTTCGGTCCCTCAAGTGGGTCATTCCGACCATCATCTTGGCGGCCTTTGGTTGGGGCTACTACAAGCACCGGGCCGAAGGCCTGCAAGAGATGGTCACCGCCTGGGTGCTCCCCAACGCCATCGCCGCGGGGCTCTTTACGTTGATTGCCGGCGGGAAGATCATCAGCGTGATCACCGCCATCGTCGCCTCACCGATCACGTCTCTGAACCCAACCATCGGCGCCGGCATGGTGGTCGGTCTGGTCGAGGCTTGGCTGCGCAAGCCCACGGTCGAGGACTGCGAGAAGCTCGGCAAGGAGGTCACCACCTTCAAGGGGATGTACCGAAATCCCTTCTCGCGAGTCCTGATCGTGGCGGCGGCCGCCACCCTCGGCTCGGCGCTAGGCGCCTATATCGCCGCGCCGTGGGTGTTGGCGCT
>JAUVCD010001090.1 GCA_030590865.1 Myxococcales bacterium
ACGACGAGTTTTGGGAGGAGAAGAAAGGAGCGTCTCACAGGCAAATAGGATGCCTCAGTTCCTGCAGCTTGCGGGCCAACGCGATGACCCACGTGGGGATGGACCGACGACCGACGTGCTGCCCCACGGGGGGGCGAAGGGCCTTCTCCTTCTCATCCAAATTCGTCGTCGTCACCGCTGTGGGCAGGTGCACAAGCGGTGGGCAAGCCCCAGCTGCCACTCGCACATCTCGGGAGCGGTCGACGAGCCTGTCCACGGCTTGTGCAGCTATCCACAAGTCGGTTGACTGCGGTCTCGCGCGCCCCTGGCGGCCTGGCGGGGCGAAGGGCGCGCGAGCCCGCAGCGCCTTGAGGGCAAAAAACTAGCTACGGACAGGGCTCGGGGATCCCCTTGCTGCAACGCCAGCTCTTGACTGCATCGAACACCGGATAGGGGTTGTTGTTGCCGTCGACCCAGGCAAAGTCGCTCCAGTTGGAGTCTTGCAGCATGAAGGGCATCACCGCCGCGATGTCGGCGTGCTGGTGCCAGTCATTCTCCCAAGCGAGCACGGTCCAATCGGCGACCTGCTGACGAGAACCCATGGCGCCGGCGCCGACGGTCCAGCCGGTCTCGGTCATGTAGACCGGCAGGCTCAACCCCAGCTGAGCGAGCTCGGTCTCGAAATAGTGCAGCCCGACGATGCTGTTCGGATAGGCCTCGAAGAAACCCCACCCCTCGCCCTGGGCCGGGTAGGAGTGGCTCGCGAAGCCGTCGAGCGCGGCGTGGACGCCCGGCACGGCCGCCTCCATGGCCACCAAGAACTCGCGGGAGGTGATGCCAGCGTTGAAACCACTGCCCCCGCATTCGCAGTTGACCGCGCCCCCCGGCGCCAGCCCGCCATTGATGACGAGGATGCGCCACTGCCCAAGAGCCCGGATGGCGCTGGTCACGTCACGCAGGAAAGCCGCGTATTCGGCAGCCATGTGCTCGTAGTGGATCCAGCCGGTGGGCGTGCCCGAATGGCTCGGCGCGTCGTTGGGATCGCACTCCCACTCGTAACAGAGGTTGGGCTCGTTATGCACCTCGATGACCAAGGGCCAGCTGTCACGGAGCGGCAAGCCCGCGACCACCGCAGCATAGGCCGCCGCGAGGTTGGTGTAGGTCATGTGGGTGCCGTCATCAGAATCAGCGCGGACATTGCGATTGCCCCAAGGTGGACCCATGCGGATCACCGGCACCAGATCCCGGGCGTAGACGCCGGTGACCGCGTCGTGCCAGTCCTGTTGCGGACCGGTCATGCCTGGCTGAACGCCGGGAAAGATGAGCTTGATGTGTCCACCAGGGCCGGCAAGCTCAGCGGCTCGATCCCACTGAGTGGCATTGCCCGGACTGACCAAGCCGATGCCAACGGGGTTGTCTGGGTTCTGGAATCCCTCGCCCCCGCCCCCCGCAGCGCCGCCACCACCCCCTTGCCCGCTGGCGCTGCTGCCACCCAAGCCGCCGCCTGACGAGCTGCTGGATCCGCCAGCTCCGCCTGAGCCGGTACTGCTGCTCGACGTGGTCGAGCCAGGGCCATCGGTGGAATCGCTGTCGCAACCAATGGGCACGGCCACCAGCGCTAGGCCAACGCCCGTCGCTGCGATCACCGCCCTGAGCCCACCAGGACGCCGCCGAGCAACCCACTCGTCTCGCTTCCAGCCATCCCCGCCGTGCATGTCCATGGGCTATCACGCGGCCCGAATCCTGTTAACGCCTTTGTGAACGCCACAGCTGAACCGCCATGCTAGGCTCAGCGGTTCAGC
>JAUVCD010001028.1 GCA_030590865.1 Myxococcales bacterium
TCACGAGGATAAATTTGCCGCCATGAGGCGGGCGGATTACCCGAGTGTAGAGGAACAACTGGATGCTGCATACCGGGCGCGTCAGGGAGACAATGCCAAACAACTCGAGGTGGACGAGAAGATCCGCGGTGTAAAGGAGCGATATCCAAAGAGGGACGAGTGCCTTTAATTAAATGCTATGCAGAATCAATCATTCGTACAGTGGGTCGGCGCGGTCTATTACCCAATAGTAACAACGCAGCCTGAATATACTTACAGGGATTCATCCCCTGCGGCTTCGGACTTCTCTGCTACCTCCAGCGGCAGTCGGATTATGAAGGTCGAGCCCTTGCCCACGGTGCTCTCCACGGTGATGTCGCCGCCCATCATCTGGCAGAAGCGACGGCTGATCGGCAGACCGAGTCCGGTGCCACCGTAGTCGCGGGTGGTGGTTTCGTCAGCCTGCGAAAATTCGTCGAACACGTGATCGATCTTATCCTGCGGAATACCGATGCCCGAGTCCGACACCGACATCAGTATCCAGTCCACACCATCCTCTTGCTCGCCCTGTACCAATAGACCAATCACACCCTCGTGAGTGAATTTTGCGGCGTTGCTCAGCAGGTTTAAGAGCGCCTGGCGCACTTTGGTGATGTCGGCCCGCATCTCGCCGATGGCCTCGTCTACCTCTACCTGCAGCCGGTTGCCGTTCTTCTTCACCAGGGTGTCGATGGTGGACACCACCTCACCCACCATCCCCGGGACTTCGAAGGTCTCGAGGTAGATGTCCATCTTGCCGGATTCAATTTTCGCCAGATCAAGCACGTCATTGATAAGCGACAGCAGGTGCGTCCCGGCACTGTGTATCTTCTTCAGGTCGTCAACCGCGTCCTCGTTGCCCTCGTCCTCCGCATCCTCCATCAACATCTCACTGTAGCCGATGATCGCGTTCATGGGTGTGCGCAGCTCGTGGCTCATGTTTGCCAGGAAGCCGCTCTTGGCACGGTTCGCGTCTTCGGCAGCCTCCATCGCCTGCTTCAGCTCCACGGTGCGCTGAGCGACGGTCTCTTCCAGCTCTGCGCTGTGTCGCTTGAGGTCGCGATTCTTCTGTTCGACCTCGCCCATCAGCTCCTCACGGGAGAGCTTCTGGATGCGCTCGCGCTGCTCGGCAACGAACGTGTCCGACGCCTCGAACGCTCGATTCGGCAGCCACTTCAGCGCGCGAAGGCCATGCAAGCCGTCCCGGACGCGCGTCCGGCTCAGGCCGTCGAAGAACCCCGCCAGTCCGGTGATCTCCGGGGGCTCGCCGAGGCATTCAAAATCGAGGACGAGTTGCGGCGGGGAGAACTCCATCGCCAGGGCAACCGCGATGCATGGTTCGCGGTTGTTGCAGCGCAGTTCCCGTGCGGCCTTGGAAACTGCAGTTGTGAGACGGGTTGTTTCGATCGGATCGTAGCCAAGTGCCTGCGCGAGGCCGCGGACCTTGTTGCGCGCGTCGTACACCGATGCCCGATGCTGGAGGTGAATCTTCCCGAGCGCGATCATGCGTTGTACCGCACGGCGATGCAGGCTGCATCATCGTAATCCTTGCCAAAGCGCTGAACGATGTTGTTTGCCACCTCTTTTGGTGTGTGGCGCAAGACACCGGGATAGTCATCCGATGTGAAGCGGTCGCTCACACCGTCGGTATAAAGGACGATCAGGTCCCCCGGCTCCAGCTGAAGCGTCTGGTGCAGGGGCGTGCGCATGTTCTGGCCGAGGACGCCGTCTTGTGAAACGAGTCGGGTTTCCGTTTTACCGAAGCGACGCATGGTGGTGTTTCCAATGCCGGCGTAGTCGATGCGGCCCGTGGTCGCGTCGATGGCGCAAAGGCCCACGGCAGCGCCACGCGAGCCTTTCAAATGCTGATGGAGGCGCGTCATCAGACCGGACACGTCGAACGTTCCGGAGCGAGTCAGGTATGCATCGATCACATGGGACAGTTCGTGGGCCTCGGGCCCGTGGCCCAACACGTCCACGATGGCCACGAAGAGGCCCGGCTCGAGTGGCCGGATCACAACCGCGTCTCCGCTCAGCAGTTCACCCCGGCAAGGCCGGATCTGGCTCGAGTGTTCCAGCAACTCGCCCACAATCAGATCCATTTGCGCGCCGTCACCCGGGTGCCTTTTCCGGGCGTCGACTCCAGCGAGAACTCATCCATCATGCGCTTCACGCCGGGCAGGCCTAGCCCGAGGGTGCCCCCAGAGCTATAGTGGTCGCGCATTG
>JAUVCD010000466.1 GCA_030590865.1 Myxococcales bacterium
GCCGGCTGCGCAGGCGGTCGCGGGCATCTCTGCCTCACAGGCGCCATCGATGTGGCTGAACCCGTTCCCGCAGCCGTCGGCAGGTACACCAGGTGCCAAACAAGAGCCGTCGCTGAGCTCTAGCTCGCCAGGCGGGCAGGGAAGGATGGCGCCTGCCTCCGAGGATGTGCCGCCACCGCCGCTGCCGCCTCCTTCGCCGCCGAGCCCTCCGCCGCCAGGGTTCTGAGCTGGCGACTCATCGCTGCAACCGAGGAGCAACAAGGTGGCACCGATGAGGTAACTGACGTGCATCCGACTATTGGAGCACAATTGCCGCCTTGCGGAGGACGACGAAATGAAAGCACGCGTGGTGACGGTTACTTACACGTCGCCGGCACCTTGGCGTTCAGTAGGGCCCGCCGGACCTGGATGAGGGCCGCCCGTCCCTGAGCGCTCTTGCGCAGCCCGTCGCAGAGCGCGGCGGCAGACTGGTAGTTGGCCTGGTTGGGCCCGCCGAGCTTGGCATTGCCGTGGAGGGCCTGGCAGCAGGCGCCGAGGCCGGTCGGATCGCCACCCTTGCCACGGGGCTTGCTCGCGTCGGCGTCGGCGTCGGTCTCGCCGTCAACCCCTGCATCGAGCTCCTCGTCGGGTTTCAGATCCACCGAAGCGCTGGGCTCGGCGGAGGTCGTGGAGATAGGGATGGGGTCGTCCGATTCCGTGTCTTCACAGCCCGTGCAGCCAGCTGCGAGGGTCAGGGGCAGGAAAACGGCGGCCAGGATGATTGCGGTACGGGTGCGGTTGTTCCTTGGCATCACATCGTTATGACGAGTGGCGCGGTGCGATGATCTCGGCGGAACACGACTTCGACGCTCTCAGTTTGCCCCCAGGCCTGTGCAAATGGGCGCCACCGCGCCCCGCCGATTTGACGTCAGCGGTCCAATCCTGCCAAAGTGCGGTCATGGCTCTGATCGAAACGGACAAAGATGCTCGCCGCTTGGCGCGCGCCATCGCCAGCGATCTATCGCTCTACAACGAGGAGAAAATCGTGGCGGGCGTCGAGAGGGACAATCTCTTCGATGCCATCTCCGAAGAGATCGAAGAGGGACGGGCCCACTACAAGAGCCGCGTCGCCCCTGAGCTCTACGAGCGGAACTTCTACGATCGAGCCATCGTCGACATCCTCGTCAAGTCCAAGGGGCACATCAAGTCGCTAGCTTGGTGAGCTCGTCGAGCGCTTGCTGCATGTCTGCAGGCACCGGCTGTTGCCAGCGCATGGCCTTGCCACTGATCGGGTGAACGAAGCCCAGCACCTCGGCATGTAGGGCCTGGCGGCCCAATGTGTCGGCAATGCGCCGTAACGGTTCAGTGGGCGGCGGGGCACCGTAGAGTGAGTCGGCGAGGATGGGAGTGCGGGCTTGCTCGGCCAGATGCACGCGGATTTGATGGGTCCGGCCCGTGTCGAGGGTGCAGCCTACGAGCGTGGCGCCGGCGAAGCGCCGCAACGGCTCGACCTGGGTTCGGGCACGGCGGACGCCCGGGCGGTTGTCCGGGAGCTTCGACGTGAAGCGCAGCCGGCTACGCCGGTGCCGTCCGTGGGTCGTGTCATAGCTGGCCCGAGTCGTCTCGCCCACAGTGATGGCCAAGTAGCTTCGCTCCACGTCATGACGTGACAGCAGTGCCTTGAGTCCTTCGCGGGTCGGTGCATCTTTGGCGATGACCATCAGCCCGCTGGTGTCTTTGTCGAGGCGATGCACGATGCCAGGCCGCAAATGGCCCTCAGGGTCCCGGGGATCGGCGCTGGCGATGGCGAAACCACCGCGGGCGAGCAGCCCGTTGACCAGGGTGCCAGAGCGATGGCCGCGGGCCGGGTGCACCACCAAGCCCGGGGGTTTGTCGACCACCAGCAAGTGGGCATCCTCAAAAACGACGTCGAACACCACCGATGGGTCAGGCTCAGCTTCGGTCAGCGGTGGTGTGCCCAGGGTCACCGTCACACGCATCCCCGCCCTCAAGGTGGTCTTGGGCTGCACCGGCTGACCGTCGACCTGTATTAGCGCGCTGCGCATCCAGCGTTGCACGTCGGCTCGGGCTGTAGTGTGGCCTGCCTTGCCCAGCAGCTCGACCACCACCCGATCGGCCCGTGTGCGGGCATGCTCGGAGGGCACCACCAGCTCGAGCACCTGGCCTGGCGTAGCAGCGCCGCCGTCGGTGACCACGGGGCTACTCGGGGGATCGGAGGTTGCGCTCACCGCCCAGGCGCCGTCAGAAGGCGGCCTCGTACTCCTCGTTGGGCACGAGGGCGCTGAGCTCGGGGTTGAGCGACAGGGTCGTGTCCAGGTCGTCGAGGCGCTCGATATCGGTGAGGTCCATGAGCCCGGACTGCTCGACGAGATAGAGGTCGAAGGCGGTGTAGCGCAGGTAGACCAGCACGTTGGTCTCGTCGTTCACCATGCCGAGGATCGGTAGCTCGCCGTCTCGGCGTGGCTCGCCGAGATAGAGGCAGTTCCAGGGATGGTCGGGCAGATTGGGCAGCCGGATCACCCGGCGACGGACCCGAGTCGAGGTCCACCCAAGCTCGGTCATCACCTCCGACATCTTGGTCACCGAGGTGACTCGAGGGTGGGGCGTCCGGGCGTCGCGGCCGAACCGATGCTTGCCACGCCAACGGCTGCCGAAGCTCGCAAAGGTGAAGTCGAACTCCAAGAAAGTCCGCAGGGTTGGCGGAAGCTCTACCATCAAGCGCGACTCGAGAGCATCAAGCGCACGGGGGCTAGCGCCGCGGACGACGCCTTTCACGTGGGGTTGAAGACGCTCGATGATCCGCTCAACTAGCGGAACCCCTCTCTCGACCTTGGCCATCTTGGGAATGCTCGTCGGGCAAGCTAATACGCTACCCTCGCGCGGGGGGATTACCCCTCCTGGTTTTTTGCAGCTTCTTGGCGCTCGCCATCGGCTGCTCGCTCTCCCCATACCTCATCATCGCCCAACTTGAAACCAGGGTGACGCGCTCGCAGCATCGCGAGCGCCAAGAATCCGACCAAGACGGCGAACCAAAGGGTGGCGAAACGGATGAGCAGCATGGCCGCCGTGGCGGCCGTGGGAGGCACGCTTCCCAGGCGGGCGAGCTGTTCTTCGATGAGCTTGTCGGTGATCCCCAGGCCCCCGGGGAGCGGGATGATGGCCCCCGCCAGGGTGGCCGTGGCGTAGAAGAAAATCGCCAGCGCCATGGGGGTGTCCAGGCCGAAACCCTTTAGAATCACCCACAAACCCACGCCTTCGAGCGACCAGCCGATGAACGACAAGATGGTGGGCCACACCAGTCGCCTCGGTGTGGTCAGCACTCTGAGCTGGCTCAGCGCCTCGGTGAGCGGTGCCGCGATCCTGGTGCCGAGCCGGCCGAGCGGTCCGGGCAATCGCTCCAGCAGTCGCACCGCCGGCTGGGACAGGCGCGGTGAAGAAACGAAGATCAAAATCAGCAGGACCACCACCCCGCCGGCGATGGCCCAGGGCAGGCCGCCATCGAAGCCGAGGCTGCCGACCACGATCATGGCGATCACGGCGATGAGATCGGTCACTCGCTCGGCCACCACGATGGGCGCCGATCGCTCGAAGGCCACGCCCCGAGTCTTCAAGAGCACCAGGGACTTGAACACTTCGCCCACTTTGCCTGGCGTGACGGTGAGCACGAAACCGGACAAGAACGTGAGGAAGCTCTCCCACTTGGGGATCCCGCGAATGTCCAGCACTCCCAGGTAGAACTCCCACTTCGCAAAGCGGAGCAGATAGTTGGTGAAGGCCAAGCCGCAGGCGGCGCCGAAGGTCCACCACTGAAAACTGGCAAACCGAGCGCTCACCTCAGAGAAGCCCCGGTAGAGCACGATGGCGCCATAGAGCACCACGCCGAGCAGCATCACCACGACGACTCGTCGCACGATGCGGCCGAGGGACAGCTGGGACGGCTGTTTGGACTGGCTCATCGGCGCGACGATTTGGGCGCGATGCTTTCGTAGGCCTGTTTGCGCTTGTCTCGCCGGTTGCGCATGACGAAGAAAGCGACGACGCCGAGGACGATCGCCAGGCCGATGCTGGCAATCAGCCACGCCGGCGCTGCGAACTTGCCTTGTGCAAGTCCAGGGGGCGGTCGGTCGTATTGGGGCGTCTGGCTCGATGCCATGGGCTCGCCGCCAGGCGTCACCGGCGATGTGCCGATCGCTGAGGTCTCGGTAGACTTGGGTGCGGGCTCTCCGGTGGGCTGCATCGGCTCGCTCCTCGCCTACAGCGCGCAGGCCCCAGCTGCAAGCATGCCAATCTGAGCCACCGGCGGGTCAGGCGGCGTTAGCCGAAGCACGAGCAGGCACCCTTGGGATGCAACTTCCGACACTTGCGCTGTGGCTTGAAACTTGCTTTGTTGTTGCTGGCGACCCTTGAGCGATGGCACAGGACTTCAGCGTCCCAGGGGCGCCTGTTTAGGTGAGGTGTGCGATGGCCCGTTCCAACAAGAGCTTCCGGATACCTTCTGCGTCACACGCGCCCCTGGCTTTGGCCCTCTGTGTGGCCCTGGCCTCGGTCTCGGTAGCCTGTGGCCGTACCTCCATCGGCTCTTCGAGCGCTGAAGGTGGAGCGAGTTCGGGCACCGGCGGGACGGGCGGCACCGCCGGCACGGGTGGTACCGGCGGCACTGCCGGTACGGGCGGTACCGGGGGCACTGGCGGCACTGGCGGCACGGGCGGCACTGGCGGCACTGGCGGCACTGGCGGTACCGGCGGCATTCCGCCCATTTGCATCAACGATTGGGACTGTGACGATCTGAACTTCTGCACCACCGACCTCTGTATCGACAGCCAATGTGACTATCAGCAGAAGGACTCGGACGACGACGGCTTCGTCGACGAGGTTTGCGGCGGCGTCGACTGCAACGATCTCAACCCGAACGTCAATCCCAGTGAGCCAGAGATCTGCACCGACGCGGCGGACAACGACTGTAACGGCGTGGCGGACTGCAGTGATCCGGCCTGCGTCAACGCTCCTGCCTGTGGTTGTATTCCCGATCCGAATGGCGAGAACTGCACCAACGGCGTGGACGACGATTGCGACACCACCGTCGACTGCAACGACGCGGACTGTATCGGCACGCCGGCTTGCGGCTGCACCCAAGACGAAGTCGGCCTGTGCGACGATGGCATCGACAACGACTGTGACACCCAGATCGATTGCGACGACTCGGACTGCACCAGCTCGACGAATTGTCAGTGTCAGGCCACCCAGGAGATCTGCAACAACAACCTGGACGAGGACTGCGATCTGCTCATCGACTGTGCCGATCCGGACTGTGCCGGCACGACCTGGTGCGCCTGCATACCCCCTGGCACGCCCGAGATGTGCAACGACAACGTGGACAACGACTGCGACACCTTCGTCGACTGCGCCGACGCCGATTGCGCCATCTCGTCCTTCTGTGCCACCTGCATCCCCGAGATCTGCGACAACGGCGTGGATGACGACTGTGACAACCTGATCGACTGCGCTGATGACGCCTGCGCCTTCGCGCCTAACTGCACCCCGACGCCTGAGATCTGCAACAACGGGCTAGACGACGACAACGACACCTTGATCGACTGCGCCGATCCGGACTGCTCCAACAACCCGCTCTGCCTCATCCAGCAGTCCAATTGCCTCACCGCCAAGCTCATCTCCGGCACGGGCACCTTCACTGGCGACACCACCGGCAACATCGGTGAGTTCATCGGGTCCTGCGGTGGTGGTGCTGGCGAGGCGATCTTCTATTTCGTGCTGACGGCGCCGTCCTTCGTGCATCTCGATTCGGTGGGCACCAGCTTCGACTCGGTCCTCTACGTGCGCTTCGGTTCTTGCGAAGATGGCAAGGAGATCGGCTGCGATGACGACAGCGGTGGCTACCAGTGGTCGGCCGCCTTGGACTTCACCATCCTCTATCCTGGCACCTACTACGTCTATCTGGACGGGTTCACCATCGATCCTCAGTTCGGCGCCAACGAGGGCCCCTTCGTTCTGAATGCCCAGATCGTGCCTAACCCGCCTGAGATTTGCGGTGACAGCTTGGACAACGACGGGGACCACTACGTCGACTGCGCCGACGTCGATTGTGTCAACGATCCTAACTGCTTCAACTGCAACAACGGCAACCCGCCAGGGCCCGAGATTGGCATCGCCGCCTGTACCGACGGACAGGACAACGATTGCGATGGGGACCCGGATTGTGCCGACGACGATTGCAGTGCCAGTCCTTATGCCCTCACCGAGTGCTGCAACGGCACCGACCAGAACGACAACGGCATCCCCGACGACTTCAGCTGTCAATGCGTGAGCGACAACGACTGCATGTCCTCGATGATCTGTTACACCCACAGCGTCTGGACCTGCGGTTACCCGTGCTACCAGTTCTTCGGCGAAGTCTGCCCCTCGGTGGCACTCGGCTCGTACTGCAACATGGCAACTGGGCAGTGTGAGTTCTAGCCCGGGCCGGCTTTGAGACTCTGCCGTCTGCGGGTTCCATCCCGGACGCGCAGGCTCTTGGGTCTCGGTCTCGGAGCTCGGTCTCGGTCTCGGTCTCGGTCTCGGTCTCGATTCTCGACTCTCGATTCTCGGTCTCTTCGAGCTTTCGAGCTTTCGAGCTCCGAGCTTTCGAGCTTTCGAGCTCCGAGCTTTCGAGCTTTCGAGCTTTCGAGCTCCGAGCTCGTATGTTCCAGGCGGGCCGCCAGGTGGCAGCCCGCCTGGGCTCTGCTGTGGCCGGTAGGCCTATCGGCTGCAGCGCCGGATGAGGCCGGTCAACATGGCGCAAACCCTGGTCGGCGTTGTTGCCGCCGGTGTTATTGCCGCCCGTTCAGCTCGGCCAGCTACTTGGTTCCACCCACGACGCAGTGCGCGTTCTCGGCCTTGCACATGCCCGCCGTCTCGCAGACGCGCCCGCGCCTGCAATCTTCGTCGGTGCGCGCCACGCACACGCAGCCCATCTCCCGTTGGGGAGAGGGACCACAAGGAGCCTCGCTGCCATGCTTCTGCATGGCCGAGCAGAGCCCGAATTGCTTGCATGAGTCGCTGCGCGCACAGTCTTCTTCTCGCGCCACGATACAGAAGATCCCGCTCTTGGACCCGCTGCACTTGCCGAATTCCTTGCAGGATCGTGTTCTGCTGCAGCTCTCATCGTCAACGACGCAGGTGGCGCCCCGAGCCTTGCACTCCGCCTGCTCCTTGCAGGCGCGGCTGTCCTTGCAGTCCTCGTCACCCCCCACCATGCAGACGCCGTTCACCAGCGAGCACATGCCCTTGGCCTCGCACATCGTGCTCTGACGACAGTGCTCCGGCTTGGTCGCTAAGCAGTACGGCTTCTCGCCCACGTTGCCGGGCCCGTCGACAGTGGCACAGCGTCCCTCGGACTTGCACTTGTCGGAGCTCTTGCACTCCGCATCCAACGTTGCCTGTAGCGCCGCCTCGCCGACACATTGGTCGTAGCCTGGAGGAGCGTGGCGACAGATCAGGCCCGCAGCACAGTCGTCGTCCTGCGCACAGCGCCCCCCTTTGCTTGCTTTGCAGCCCGCGCCGAGCTCGACCACCGCCACGATGATCATCCCACCAAACCGCTGCGTGCTGCGAATCCTAACTACTTTCACTTGTCGTCCACCGCTACATCGTCGCCGCCTGGTCAGGAGATTA
>JAUVCD010000739.1 GCA_030590865.1 Myxococcales bacterium
GGTGCTATTTCTACTTCGACATCGCCTTCACGCCGCCGGATGTCGCAGCCTACGAGACCTACCAGATGTGCATCGTGCCGGAGACCTGCGGCGCGACCGAGATCTGTACGACCACAGGCGACTGGGACGCACAAGCCGGTCGCTACGAGTTGTCGGTCGAGTGGGAAGGCACCTGCGGATCCGATGACAACGCGCAGCTCTACGTGAAGATCGCCCGGGACGGAGGGGAGGAGAGCTGCGAGCAGTACAGCCTCTAGTACCAGATGTCGTACTCTGACGAGGGGTGACCGTAGCGGGCAAAGCCTCCTGCCTGCACCGTGCAGGGGCCAGCCTGAAGGGTGGCGCCAGCGACCGTCAATCCGGTCGACGGCCTCAAGGCGGCAGCAGCTCTGACAGGCTCACCTCGAGGTAGTCGTTGTCTGCCGCTCGGATCCACTCGTCGCCGGTTCCGCTCTCGTAGGCGACGTGCACGACTAGATTGGTCGTGTCGTAGATGACCGAGAACACATTGCTGTTCATGGCGGCCACCTGAGCGATGATCTTCGCTTCGGCTACCCCGATCGGGACCTTCTGTCCGTCGTTATCGGGGATCACCATCGTTCCCTCCCACTCGAAGCTCTCGCCACGGTAGTAGGCATCGATCATGTCGTGCTGGGAGAGGTAGCGTTCGCGGTAGCTGCCCGACAAGTGCATGAGCTTGTGCTCCGAGCCGCCTTGCGGTCCGTTCGACGCCTTCTGGTACTTCCGCACGCCATGGGCCAGCGCCTCGTCGCCACGGAACAGGGCGCAGGGGATCGGCTTGCCGAGAGGGAAGGGAAGACCGGCCGGGTCATCCACCAGCCAACCGTTTTCGTCACGAACGAAGTCGCCGTTCTGGTCCACCTCGAACAGCCGCTGGTGTCCATCCGCGTCTATCTCGAAAGCATCGGCCTCGAAGTTCGCGATGTCCGGCGAGTCGGCGGCAGACCAGGTGTTGGACAGCTCGCCATCGACACCGATCTCGTATAGGTGGGCTGCCTCCGAGCAGCTCGGATAGGGGCCATAGCGGAACGCAGACGAGAATATACCGGTGGTCTCCACCGTCGCCGCTTCGGCTCCGGCTCCGTTTCCCTGCGGGTCGCCGAAGGCGAGCATGGCATTGGCCCCGATGGTTCCCGGGCGGCTCAGGCCATCGTCCACCTGATTGGACAGGTAGGCCACGCCGTCGTCGAGCGATTGGCCAAACTCGAGGATCTCGCGGGACTTGAGCGTCCCCGGCTCGGCGGTCAAGCGCTCGTGGATGCTGGTGGATCCGACGTGGCTGATGGCCAGCCCCGCTTCGCTCATTCCGGCGAGCGCCCCTATGAAGCCTACATAGCCGATGGTCACGTGGGCAATTCCGTCATCAGGAACGAAGACCGTCAGCAGCCGGAATTCATTCAAGCCGATGTCCCGATCCCAATCCAGCATTCGCGAGGCGAGCTGGCGACCGTCGGTCCGGTCGCCCCAGACGGAGAAGAAGCTACAGGTCTTCATCAAGTGGCTCCGGGCGGAGCAAAAACCGGGGCCCAGGTCGAGGCACTGTCCGCCGATGTGAGGCGAGCGCTCGTCCAGATCTCGGGACCGGGCGGCGCTGAGCCCGAAGTACTCGGCGAATCCCTCCGAGTACCCCCGGGTCACGAGGTCCTCAAAGGGCCCTAGATCGTCGCCGAGCTCGTCGGATTGGGACAGGTCGGCGAGTAGCATGACTTGGCGCACGGCGTAGGCGACCCGCGCTGGATCCGGGTGTCCCGCAGCCGCTGCTCCCGCCTCCACTCCCTCGAGCTCGTCCAGGTAGATCTGCGGGGTGAAGGGCAGCATGTGCTTCCAGGCTTCGTCCATGAGCGCCGGGAAGACGATCTCGACCAACGGGGCCCCGAGCCCCAGCATGTCCGCGAGGTAGGGAATCATCACCTGATCCCAGAGGCTCGTGATCGAATCACCCAGGAGGTAGCCGTACTGGTAGCCCATGTCGTAGTGGCTGCCTTCGAGGCGCACGATCTTTACCGGGCCATAGGGCGCTTCGACCTCAGCCAGCACGCCCTTGTCGACCCAAGCAACCACCGAGCCAACGCTCCAAGGAGGCGGCTGGTCAAGGGGGTTGTCCAATTCCTCCAAGCTGCACGAGGGCTGGGAGACCGCGAAGCTGACGACCAGCGCCCAGCCAAGCAGGTGGAGCCCCGTGGAGGAGCGCGAAGGACTGGCGGACGGACGGGAATGAAGGCTCATGGGTCTTTCTCGGCGTCTTGGTGAAGGACGCAGCAAAATCGTGCCGTAAGTTCCCCACAAAGGCAACGGCGGCCGGCCCGTTGGGGCCCAGCGTCCGCCTATCAACCCCCTTCGGCCGGTCGGTGTATTCTAGGGGTGCTCGACTCAAGGCGGGGCGGGGAGACTCTCTGAAGCCCTTGGACCGACGCCGAGCTCGCGAGGACGGGATGAAGCAACCCAACAAGAGTCTGCTCTTCATCATGGTCGCAACCCTCTGGCTCGTCGCCTGCGGTGGCGAGGACGAGTGGACGCCAGGCGACGGCGGGAGCGGTGGGACCGGTGGCGGTGGCGGCAGCGGCAACTCGGGAGCCGGTATCGATCCCGATCCCCCGACGAGCGATTGCGAGGCCCTCGAGCTGGTCGACATGACCGGCGCGACGGAGGTGGCTACCGAGGAGGCGCTCCGCACGGCCCTCGCGGCGGGCGGCAAGGTGCAGCTCACCGACGACGTCACCGCCTCCAGCCACTTCGATGTCGGCCCGGACACGGTGTTCGACGGCGGCGGCCACACCATCAGCGGCGGTGGCACGACCCATCTGTTCGTCGCCCGCATGGTTCATTTCACCCTCCAGAACGCCGTAGTGATCGACGGCAACAACCAGGTCTCGGACGATGAGCACTTCGCTCGTCGCTCCGGTGCCGGCGTCATGGCCAACGGCGGCAATGGCACCTCCGACGGGCCGGCCACCGGCTCGCTGACGGTCATCAACGTCGACTTTTCGGGCCACACCATCAAGCCCGAGGGGCCGGGCGATCTCCGGGGCGGCGCCGTCTACGTCTTCAATCTGCCGGACGTGCAGATCTCGGGGGCCACCTTCAACGACAACGAGGGCAGCAATGGGGGTGCCCTCGGCGGGCTAGGGAGCGCCATCAAGATCATCAACTCGTCTTTCGTCAACAACCGCACCAACTTCGTTGGAACGGGGGGCGTCGGCGAAGGGAACGGTGGTGCCATCTCGCTGGATGCGATGTCCCAGAACCAGCAGGAAGCTCACCTGCACATCTGCGGCTGTGACTTCCGCAACAACGTGTCTCGAGTGACCGGCGGCGCCATCTCCTACGTGGCCCACTGGTACACCGACACGGACGTGATCATCGATCAGTGCGTCTTCGAGGACAACCACACCACCTCGACCGAGCTCGGGCAGGGTGGCGCCATCTTCGCCATGGACGACGAGAAGTCCGAGCAGGTCACCACGGCTAACAGACTTTCGATATCCAACTCCACGTTCAGCGGCAACCAGACCTGGGGCAGCGGCGGCGGGGTCTGGTTCTGGACGATGGATGGTCGTCTAACCCTCATCAATGCCACCTTCGCCAACAACCGCGTCGACGAGAACAACGAGACCAGCATGGGCGGCGCACTCGCCGTCTCGCGGGGTCCGGCCGACCTCATCAACGTCACCATCGCCAACAACTGGGCGAGGTTTCACGGCGGCGGCATCCAGGCCGGCGGCGACGCGGAGGTCAGCCTCACCAATACGCTGTTCTACAATAACACCTCCGATCGCGACGGCGGCTGGGCGAACTTCCACACCAACCGCGAGGTCGACCACGACGGTGGTGGCAATATGCAATGGCTCGACGAGTCGCTGGTCATCGATAGCAACTCCAATGCCCTCGTCAGCGCGAATGCCACGATCGCCGATCCGCTGCTCGAGGATCTGGCGGACAACGGGGGGCCTGGGCACACCATGGCCCTTGGCCCTGGAAGTCCGGCGATTGATGCGGGGGTCACCAATGCGCCGGAGACGGATCAGCGGGGCCTGCCGCGAGACGCTGCGCCGGACATTGGCGCCTTCGAGGTGCAACAGTAATGAGCGGCCAGTGCGGGGCGACTGCAGAATGACTCTGTTACTCGCTGGTTGCTAGCGGCTCCGGGGGGGCGAGTCCGGCGCTCACGGCTGCGCAGGGGCCATCCGCTTTGGGGCAGCCGCAGCCGTTGTCGCTGCCATCCTCGAACACGTATGGCTGGCCGTTGAAGATCTCGCCCTCGAGCTCAAAGGCGGCGCAGGTGATCTGGGTCGAGCGGACCGAGACCAACGCGCCGAAATTCACCAGGCCCCCTCGAGCGCTGTCGGCGATGA
>JAUVCD010000476.1 GCA_030590865.1 Myxococcales bacterium
GAGCGCTACCTGCCGAAGATGATTCGCTCACGGCGAAAGAGCGCAGCGGTCGCCTGGATACAGAGCAGGGCAGCGAGCGTGGCGGACAATGCCGTCACCCCATAGCTGGCTATGGCTACCGGTTCGCCACGGATGACGTCCATCAATAGAGCCTGCTGCCCGAGTACGGGCACCAACATCATCCAGGCGGCGGTCTTGATTGGCTGAATGGTAAACAATAAGCCTGGCAGCATGGGAATGAAGACCATCAGCGACATATAGGTCTGAGCCTCTTTGAAGCTGCGCGCGAAGCTGGCGACCAGCATCTGGGCGGCGGCCACGAAGAGCGCCAGGGGCAGGACGGCCACGAGCACTCCAACGATTTGCAGCGGGGCCAGCGACAGGCTCATGCCAAAGCGTTCGACAGGCACTCGGCCGAGGGCCAGGAGGGTGCAGCCCAGGGTGAACACTGCGGTTGAGCCCGAGAAAACAACGGCGGCGAGCCATTTGCCGAGCACCAGGCTGCGGCGGCCGATGGGAGTGATCAGCAGCGGTTCGAGAGAGCCTCGCTCACGTTCTCCAGCCGTCGAGTCCGTGGCGCTGTGCATGCCTCCGATGAAGACGGCCAGCAGCACGAACATGGGAATCAGGTTGAGGAATATGGCGGCCCTCTTCTTGGGCGTCGACAGATCCACGTCGGTGATCCTCACCGCCTCGCCCAGCGCCGGGTTGACCCCATGGGCCAAGAGGCGCAGGGCGCCCACGGCCTGTGAGTGAGCGGCTATCAGACCTCTTACGCGGCGAACCGAGCTCTGGGTGTCGGTGCGCGAGTCGTCGCTGATGAGCTCGACGGTCGCGGTCCGGCCGGTCCGGAACCGAGCGCCGAAGGTAGCGGGGATGACCAGCACTAGATCGACCTGCTGGTCCCGGATAGCGGTGATGGGATCTGCGGGTGGCTCGACGATTTCGACGTCTCGACTCTCGAGGAAGGCGATCAGCCCAGGAGCGTGGTCAGCGCCGGCTACCGGCAGCTTCACGCTCGTCACCGGCGCCTGTTGCTCTACCGCCTGGGTGAGCACCAGCGACATCAGGACCGGGCCGACCAATGGGAACAGCAGCAGCGACAACAGCGATCGTCGGTCGCGGAGACTATCGAGTAGCTCCTTGCGGAACACGGCGAAGAGCGGGCCCATCATCCGGCGCCTCCCGCGGTTGGGTCGGCTGCTGCGCGACCGTCGCCGCCCTCGTCGCTCTCATCGTGGTAGCGGTCACCCAAGGTGAGCTTGACGAAGACCTCTTCGAGGGACTGCAGCCCGGTCAGCGACCGCAGCGCGGCAGGGGTTCCGTTGCCGGCGACGGCGCCGTGAGCGAGCACTACGATTTGGTCACAGAGGGCAGAGACTTCCTGCATCACGTGGCTCGACAGCACCACACAGCGCCCCCTGTCCCGCAGCTCGCGAATGAAGCGGCGCAGGGCGCGAATGCTCATCACGTCGAGGCCGGTAGTGGGCTCGTCGAGCAAGACGTTCGGTGGGTCGTGGACGATCGACCGGGCGATAGCCACCTTCATGCGCTCACCTTGGGAAAAGCCTGCGGCTCGGCGGTCCGCGATCTCGCCCATGTCCAGCAAGCCGATGAGCTCGTCGATCCGGCGGTCGAGTGGAGCGTCAGCGAGCCCGTGGAGGCGCCCGTAGTAACGGATGTTTTCCCGGGCGGTGAGCCGTGGATAGAGGCCGCGGGCATCAGGCAGAGCACCGAGCTTGCGGCGCGCTGCCTGCGGTCGGGTCGAGATGTTGATGCCGTCGATAAAGGCTCCGCCCCGCTCGGGGGCAATTAGCCCATAGATCATCCGCAGGCTGGTCGTCTTGCCCGCTCCGTTGGGTCCGAGCAGCCCGGTGATGGCCCCATCGTGAGCTTGGAACGACACGTCATCGACGGCCACCACATCGCCGAAGCACTTGTGCAGCTCGGTGACTTGAATCATGGCTTTCCGATGGTGACAGGCTGCAGCTCAGCGCAGGGGAGGGCAATCTCCGGGCTAGTGGGCCGGTCCGGCGGCGTCGATGAAGAACTGTGGGGCCTGAATGTCAGCGGCGCAGCTGACGTCCATGGATTTCAGGGCCGTTGGTGTCTCGAGCAGCTCTTGGATCAGCCGCGGCACGCAGCCGCGGATGGCGACGCCATGTCCCATCGTCGGGACGACGACGTGGCGTCCCTTGGGCAGGTGCTGCAGGGCCCGGTCGGCCCATCTGGGTGGGGTTGCGGGATCCATCTCGCCCGACAGGACGAGGGTCGGTGCCTCGGAGTGGACCGGATCGGCGACTCCCTCTGGGGCGCCAGCGACGCGCCAGGCCTCGCAGGCCTCACGGAAGTCGTCCACAATCGAACGGCCGAGAAAGGTGTGGGCCGTGTGCTCTGCGATTTGCGCATCGCTGATCAGTCCGACATCCTCGCGGCACAACACTGACAAGGTGAGCCCGAGGCTCATGCCCTCTTGGGCCGAGTCGGCGAAGAGCGCCACCAGCGCGACGAAGCCGCTGAAGTCGCCCTGGGCCGCCTGGGAGATGGTCAGCGGCAAGAGCGCTACCAGCTCGGAGGAATACATGATGTCGCGGATCGCCTGGGTGAAGGCTTTGTGGGTGAGCTCGAAGCTGAGCGGCTCGCCGGTGGTGGGGTGGCGCAAGGATATCTGTGCCGGCTTGGCGGCCAGTCGTTCGAGTAGCTCGGCGAGAGTGGTGGCGAGCTTGGGGAAGGCGCGGCGGCAAGATTCGTTTGCTTCGCAACGATCCAAGATCAGATCGAGGGCTCGCTGGCCGTCGCCAGCAAAGCTCAGCGGGAGCATCATGTCCGGGGGGGCCACCCCATCGAGAATGAGGCTCCGCACCTGACTGGCATGACGAGCTGCGTAGACCAGGGCCAAGCGGGTGCCGTAGGACGCGCCATAGAGGTTGATCTGGTTGTAGCCAAGGGCAGCGCGAACGTCGTCCAAATCGTCGGCGCTGATTGGGGTGGTGTACTGGTCGGGGTCAGCCGTGAGCCCAGCTCGGCAACGGGTCGCGATCCTGGCCAGCCCACCGTCGCGGAACTGTTCGGCCAGCTCATCGGGCATCGCGCAGTCCAGGGGGGCGGAGCTGCCGCTGCCCCGTTGATCGACCATCACGAGATCTCGCTGGAGCCCGATGTCACCGAACAGGCCGAGCATGGGAACGAAGGCTTCCGAGGCGGCCTGACCGGGGCCGCCAGCGAGCAGGAACAGCGGGTCCGGTTGGGCCGAGCTGCCGCGGGCCGGCAGGCGCACGACCCGCAGGGCGATCTTCCGCCCCATTTTCGTGTCTCGGTTCTCGAATACCTTCACTTCGCCACATTCGGCTAGCCTGCCGAAGCCGGAAAGCCGGCAGGGTTCCAAAGGAATCTGTGGCTCCAGGTTAGAGCTGGGCTCGCCGCCGCAGCTCGACAGGGCGAGCAGGGTCACGACTGTGGCGAGGGTGGCTCTCATTCCCGCAGAAGGGTAGCACGCTCAGGGCTAGTGTCCCCGGGGGGGTGGTGGGGCCGCAGTGCCGCGATGTGACGCGCCGCGGCACGCCGTTTGGGCCGCGACATGATGGGTTTATGACAGCGACGGGCAAGGGCCGCGTGCTAGCTTGCGCGCGCGATGAGCCATACCCTTGCCATCGAAAGCGAACCGGTAGCTCTGCAGCTCCACGGTTTGCTACGGGATCTGGACCCCGCCCGCTGGGACGGCGCGGAGGGAACCATCCGCGGTCGCATCGAAGTCCTGGAGGAGCAGCTGTCGCGGGTGCTCGACACGGCGAGCGGTCCCGCGACCGCCGAGCGAGCCCCGCTGCGGCAACGGCTGGGCGAAGTGGTTCAGCTGTTGCGTGAACGGGTGCCTCAGGTCGGGCTTTCGGCGGCCGAGCTGCGGGAGGCATGGAGTGGCTTCCGAAAGCAGCTACAGCTGGCCTATGAGGCCTTGGGCGTTAGCCTTCAGGCCTGCTCGGTCCACGTGCCCAGTCTCCGACCGACCAACCACACGCGCAACCTGTTCCACCTGTGTATGGGAGCTGGCTGCGTGGTGGTGCTCGAGGAGGTGATGGTTGGTCGGATCCTGTGGCTGCCTCCGCTGATTTTTGCGGTCACGTTCTGGGTCCTGGAGGGGATGCGCCACCTCAACGGGCAGGCGCGTGCGTTCTTGCTGTGGCTTTTCAAACCGATCGCCCATCCCCACGAGCGCTACCGGGTGAACTCGGCGAGCTGGTTTGCCACCGCCCTGGCCTTGATCGGCATGCTCTTCGAGCCGATGATTTGCTCGGTGGCGGTGATCATCCTCGGCCTGGCCGATCCGGCCGCCGCTGTGGTGGGGAGGCGCCTCGGTCGCATCAAGCTGGTCAATGGCCGGACCCTGGAGGGCTCGCTGACCTTCGTCCTGGTCGGAGCTCTCGCCGCCATGACGGTCCTCAGAATCTGGCACCCCGAGCTGCCGCCGGTGGCCATGATCGCCATCGCTTTTGGCGCCGCAGTGCCTGCCGGCTTGGCCGAGCTGTACAGCCGCCGCATCGACGACAACTTCTCGGTGCCCATGACCGCTGCTCTCGGTGGTTGGGCGGCCGCCGCCATACTGGGCTTGAGCTAGTTCCTGGTCCGAAGGGCGCTGCGGTCTCGGGATCCTTCCAGTCTGCTTCGACACGGCCATGGTGGTATCCTGCGCGGGATGACCGACCCAGAGCGCAAGCGACGCAAGGTGATGGCCGTTATCGGCAGCGGCTCCTCGCTGGATGCCGACCGTGAGCAGCTCTGTGTCGATCTCGGACGGGCCGCCGTGGAGGCGGGTTTCCGCCTGGCGACCGGTGGTTTGGGCGGAGTGATGGCCGCCGCGTCACGAGGTGCCCATGGCGCCGAGTGCTACCAGGAGGGCGACGTGGTGGGTATTTTGCCGGGTTACGACGCCGGCAGCGCCAACGATGACGTCGATCTCGCCATTCCGACCGGGATCGGCGTTGCTCGCAACGTGGTCCTCATCTCCACCGCCGACGTCGTGGTCGCCGTGGGTGGCGGCTCGGGCACTCTTAGCGAGATGGCCGTGGCCTGGCAGCTCGGCAAGCCCATCGTGGGTCTGGCGGTGGCCGGCGGCTGGGCGGCCAAGCTCGCCGGTGAGCCCATCGACGACCGGCGTCGCGACACCGTGGTCAGCGCCGAGACGGCCGAGCAAGCTGTGGCTCAGGCCGTGACCCTGACGGGCGACTGATTGGTTCGAAGGGAGGGCTGGGGGCGGTTTGCGGACTCGTACGTACGGGTCCAGGGGTCCCTATCTTGAGGACCATCGCCGCTGTCGCTACACTCAAAGCTAGTGAAGTTGGGCCCGAACGTTCGGGTCACTGAAAACATCGAGCTCATCGCGCCCATCGCTCAGGGCGCCATGGGTAGCGTGTGGGTGGCCTACCATTGGCGCCTTCAGACGAAGGTGGCGGTGAAGTTCGTCTCCGACCGGCTGACGGAGGGCACCGAAGAGGCGCTGGCGCGGCTCGAGCGTGAGGCGACCGCAGCAGCCCAGATCAAGAGCCCCCACGTCGTGCAGACCTTCGACAGCGGGGTGACCTCGTCAGGAGCGCCCTACATCGTGATGGAGCTGCTGGAAGGCGAGACCCTCGGCACCCGCTTGACCCGCGCCGGTCCTTTGGGCTTGGAGGAGGCGGCGACGGTCATCGCCCAGATCTCCCGAGCGATCGGTGGCGCCCACGACGCCGGCATCGTGCACCGGGACATCAAGCCGGATAACGTCTTTTTGTGCGAGTCCGACGACGGTATCTTCTGCAAGGTGCTCGATTTCGGCATCGCCAAACAGACCAAGCTCCCGGCGATGGGGGGGCTCACCACCGAGGGCAAGCTGGTGGGCACGCCTGAGTACATGGCTCCCGAGCAAGTCCTGGATGAGGGTGAGGCAGACTTCCGCACCGATCTGTGGTCCCTCGGCGTGCTGATGTACAAGTCGCTGACCGGCGAGCTGCCTTTCTCTGGAAGGACGCTAGGTCAGCTGTGCCTCAACCTGGTGGGCACCCGGCCGCGGCCGCCTTCCGTTCTACGCCCCGAATTGCCCCTCTGGGTGGACCACTGGACGGAGCGGGTGCTGAATCGCGATCCCTTCAAGCGCTTCAACTCGGCCCGAGAAATGGCGACGGCCTTTGCCGCGCGGGCGATTGGGGACGATGGGCTCACCATTCGGGAGCACGCCGGTAGTATCGCTCCGCCGCCGCTCACTACCGAGGACACGGAGCAGCACTTTGGCGCTGCGCTGGGGTCGGTGCCGCCAGGCGCTATGGTCCGGCGGCTCGGCACGCCGACGATCGCCGTGCTGGTCATGGTGGCCATGGTGCTGCTGGTGACCGCTGGGGTGGTGCTTGCGACCGACACCTCGGCTATTGTGGGCGCACCGAGCGACCCGGTGGTACCCCGGTTCGCCCGGTTGGCGGTCCACCTCATCGATGTGGCCGACACGGTGAAGCCGAGTGACCTGGATGATGACGACAACTCGGATGAAGACGACGCTGGCGAAGCGGACGAAGCAACTGCCGCCACGGCGCCGAGACCCTGGGCCGGACGAGGCCACCTCGCCACGCCTGCCAAGTCGGACACCAGCGCTGCGTCCACCAGCGCTGCGCCGCCGCCCACGGGTACGGTTACGAAGCGTGGGAAGAGCGATCTTGGTTTCTAGCGCGCTGGGGGGTGAGTGCCCTCGACACCGCGCTTGGTGGCCGGCGAGTTGGCTGCTTCTGATCGCCCTGGTGATGGCTCTTTGCCCCACCGTTCTGGCCAAGGCCCCGCCCAGTGAGATCGACAAGGACGCCGCTCGGACTCTGATTCAGCAGGGCGACGAGCGCATGGCGGTCAAGGACTACAAAGGGGCGCTCAAGGCCTACAAAGGGGCCGACGACATCATGGGCGTGCCCACCACCGCCCTGGAGGTGGCCAAGGTCCACGTGTTGCTTCGTCAGCTCGTCGAGGCCCGTGAGGCCTATCGGCGAGCCGCTCGTTACAAAAAAAAACCGGGGGAGCCGCCGCCCTTCACCAGGGCGCGAGCCGAGGGGAAGAAACTGGCCAAGGAGCTTGGTCGCATCATTCCGTCGCTGACCGTTGCGGTTGAAGGCGCCGAAGTCGGCACCGAGATCACCGTGTCCATCGACGGCGAGGAGGAGGAGGCCTGGGCGCGGGCGATGCCCATCAACCCGGGGCATCACGTGGTGGAGGCCGAGGCGCCGGGCTACCAGAGCACCCGGGATGAGATCGTGCTCGAGGAGGACGAGAAGCGCAGCATGGTGCTGAACCTGGTGGCCATCGAGAGGGACGAGCCGGATCTAGGTGGCGAGCTAGCACCTGAGGAGCCCATGGATCTGTGGCCCGTGGTCTACGCCGGGTTCGGCGTGGCGGCGGTCGGCGGGGTCGTCGGGGCCATCACCGGCGCCATCTCTCTGGACAAGGCGGCAGAGGCCAAGGACTT
>JAUVCD010001060.1 GCA_030590865.1 Myxococcales bacterium
GCGGAGGGCCTGCCGTGAGGCTGGCGAGGGGGGGCAGGACGTGGTCCTTACCACAGAGGCATTGGCGCTGCCGTCCGCGTGGGTGGCGGAGGAGGAGGACTAAGTGTCAAGTGATTGGACCTGACCCCAGCCTCGAGCGCGATCGAATCGCCACAAGGAACAGGGAACGAGGAGTCGGAGGGATCGCGCCGGTCATCGTGGCCAAAGCTCGCCGCTAGAACGTCGCGGCTTGGGCGATTTGCTCCGCGGTGCGGACAACGGCGAACAAGCGGAACTGGTCAATGGCGCCATTGAGGTAGTCCCCAGGGGGCTCGTCCGAACCGATGGCGGCGGGTTGGCTCGATGGGTCAGTGATGAGTGGGACACTGGCACCGCTTGCCGTCGGCTGGCCGTTGACAAAAAGGGTGATAGTGGTGCCATCGTTGGTGCAGGCTACGTGGGTCCACTCGTTCACTTGGGGCACCGAGCCAGAAAGCTCGATGGACGCGCTGTTGGCCGAGCACCGGAAGCCGTTGGCGTACAAGAACAGACCGAAGCGGCTCGGGTTGTCGAAGAGCCCCATCCGCGCACTCGACATGGGAAGCGATGCAAATCGGACCCAGAGCTCAATGGTGACCACCGCGGGGCTCAGAGTGGCATGGGGCGCCACCCACACTCGGCCGTTTGGGCCGAAAGCCGCCGCCTGGCCGACCACCCCAGGCACATAGCTGACGTCAACCGCGGTGCCCTGGTGTTGCACGAGCGACCCATCTACTGCGCTGCCTTCGAACTCGAAGCAGGCAATGAGGTCGGGCTCATCGCACCAAACATAGGGGTCGCCGCCCTGGCCACCTTGGCCGCCCAAACCGCCACCGCCGGTACCGCCGCCGCTGCTCGTCGCCCCCCCCGCGCCGCCTTGGGCTCCCCCAGCCGCACTGCCGCCTGCACCGGGACTTTGGTAGTCGAGCTGGTCCAGCCCCCACAGCGCATTGCAGGCCGTGACCCAAAGCCACGTTGCAGCAATCACCATCGAGCCGCCCCTCGTCGTCACATGGGGATCCTAGCGCGGCCAATCACCCACGTCGTGGGTGCACTCCCAATGCGTCCCGGACTGGGCGACTCCGGCATGGTTCGACAACGACGTAGCTGCAGCCCTCGCCCGAAGTGCCACCGAAGCGATGCGCGCGGCCACCGGTCCCCTGGAGGAGCGGCAGCTGAAAACCGGGTGGGTCCTCAGTGATCTGGGCCTCGAGCTGTAGCGCAGGCGGGAATGGCAATCGGTCCTGGTGCGGGCCAACCCGGTGCTCGACCCGCCCTGCAGTGCGCTGTCGGCTGAGACGGTTGGAGCCCCACGCCGACCGTGATGTGCTCAGGGTATGATACGGAGCAACCCTGGGCGGTGGGGACGACATCGAGGGGTGCTGGCAGCGTTCGCGGTCGGCGCATCGCTGTTCGCGGCAGTGGACGCTCACGCCGAGGGCACGGCGCGGGCAGCCCTCGATGGGCTGCTCGTGGTCGACGGCGACGCGGTGGCCGGTGGAGGCGCGCTGGCGCTGGGCCTGGGCTACGACTTCGAGCTGTCGCCCCTGCTGCTCGAACCCGAGATCCGCGGCAGCTTCGGCCTCCATGGCGGCGACTTCACCGGCTATTGGGCACGGGTGCTCGGCGGCATGCGGGTAGGATTCGCCGGTCCGGTGGAGCCGTGTGGGTTCTTCCGCCTGGGCTATGGAAACACCGTCGTGACCCGTGGGGACTCAGGGTCGCCTCTGGGTGGATTCGCGCTCCAAGCTGGCGCCGCCCTGGCCTATCGCCCCGTGCGCTGGTTCACCGTCGGCGGAGAGGCTTTCTACGATCTGCTCGTGTTCTCCACGCAGTCAATGACGGACACCATGCACTCCGTCGGCCTCGGGGCGACCATGGGCTTCTGGTTCTAATACGACCCGACCAACGGAGCCCACACAAACGGGGGTAGCGGTGGACCCGGGCAGTCGTGGTCGGGCCAGGTGGCGTTCTGTTCT
>JAUVCD010000428.1 GCA_030590865.1 Myxococcales bacterium
CGGTGGTCTCCGAGTTCTTCGCAGGTGAGCGGGGATGAGCGTCCCCCGGCGACCTGTATGGCGCCGTCTTTCACGAGACAGCTCGGCAATGTTCGGGTTGAGCCTGGTGCTGGCACTGGTGGCCTTCGCTCTGTTTGGCCCGCTGCTGGTGTCCGCCGACCCGAACCTGAGCGACTTCACCCTGCCCCGGAGCGCCGCCGGCGGTCCCCCCGGACCGTCGCTGGCCCATCCTCTCGGTGCCGATCCACTGTACCGAGATCTGCTCGCCCGACTGGCCCACGGGGCGCGCCTGTCGCTGACCATCGCCCTGGCCTCCACGCTCCTGGCTATCGGCCTCGGCACAGCCATCGGCGTGACCGCCGGGACCCTGGAAGGCACCGCCCACCGTCGAGTTGACGACGTGCTCATGCGGCTGGTCGACGTCGCCCTGGCCTTTCCTTACCTATTGCTCATCACCGCTGTCGGCGTAGCCATCGACCGCACTGACGCCTTGACCGTGGTGGCCATCCTGGGGCTCACCAGCTGGACGGGCATCGCCCGGGTCGTGCGAAGCAAGACCCTACAGGTCAAGGCGCGGGACTACGTCACCGCCTCGCGCGCCCTCGGCGCCACCGGCTGGGCGGTGGTCCGGCGCCACATCCTGCCGGGCGTGGCGAGCACCTTGCTCATCATCGGCTCCCACGCAGTGGCCCAGATGATTCTTGCCGAGGCGGTGCTGGGGTACCTCACGGTGGGGATCGAGCCGCCCCATCCCACCTGGGGTCGCATGTTGCACGAGGCGGAGCACTACCTGGGCACCCAGCCACTGCTGGTGGCGGCACCGGGCATCGCGATTCTGCTCAGCGTGCTCGGCTTCACCCGACTGGGAGACGGGCTCCGCGACGCGCTGGCCGCTGGGCGTCAGCAACCCGCCGCGCGAGGCCGGTGGCGTTTCGTGGTCGACGGCACCGTGCTCGCCGCGGCGGTGCTGCTCGTCGGCTTTGCCCAACCGGAGCAGCTCGCCGCCCCGCTGGCCGGTCAGCCAGACCGCGCGAATCAGCCCGCTGAGCCCCGGCGCGGCGGCGTGCTGCGAGTCGCAACCCTAGTCGCCGTACACACCCTCGATCCTGCGCTGGCCTACGACGAGGCATCTCGGGCCATCAACGATCTCGTCTTTGCGCGCCTGGTGACCTGGGACCACGAGGGAGCCCTGATTGGCGACCTTGCACAACGCTTCGAGGTCTTGGACCAGGGTCGGCGCTACCACTTCGAGCTGCGCGCCGGCCTCTCCTTTCACGACGGAGCGCCGCTTGGGGCTGCAGATTTCAAGCGCTCCCTGGAGCGAACGCTCCACCCCTCCACCCCCTCACCGGCCGCCAGCCTGTACCGTCACATCTTGGGCTTCAAAGCATTCCGGGATGGACAAGCCAAGGGGCTCGCAGGCGTGAAGGTCACCGGTGCCCGCCGCCTCGAGATCCTGCTCGACGGCCCGGATGCTACCTTTCTTTCTCTGCTCGGCATGGGGTTCGCCGCCCCGGTGTGTCCATCGTCAGGGACCAGGGTAGATCCCAAAAAGCCCGCCGCCCCCTGCGGCGCAGGTCCTTTCCGCTTCGCGAGCGCCGAGACTGGACAGCGTATCCGCCTGACTCGCTTCGCTGACTACTTCGAGCCTGGCAAACCCTATCTCGACGCCGTGGAGTGGCTGTTGGCCGTTCCTGCCCACACCCAGCGCTACCGTTTCGAGTCCGGCGAGCTCGACCTCATCTCCGACCTGACGGGGGTCGACACCACGCGCTTCGCCACTGATGAGCGCTGGGCTGGTTTCCGAGCCTGGGTCACCCAGCCGGCGACTCACGGCATCTTTCTCAACACCGAGATGCCACCGCTGGACAACCGCCACTTGCGACGGGCCATCGCCTTTGCGGTCGACGGTAGCGTGCTGTCCAACGTGCGGGCCAGCGTCGGCGAGACCACCCGGGTCATCCCGCCGTCGGTCCCCGGACCGCCGCGCAACCGGCCCATGCGTCGTCACGACCTGGCCCAGGCGCTCCGAGAAATGGAGCTAGCAGGCTACCCCTTCGACCCGGCTACCGGCCGTGGGGGCGTCCCCGAGCCGATCGACTACATCACCGTCCCCGACACCTTCGAGCAATCGGCCGGCGAGGTGTTCCAGCAGCAGCTCGCCAGGGTGGGCATCGTCATCCGCCTGCGACTGGTGAGCTGGGCGGCCTGGCTGTCCCTCATCTCCAAGCGCCACGAGGTGCCGATGGGGTGGCGTGGTTGGAGCGCCGACTACCCCGATCCATCGAACTTCTTCGAGCCTCTGCTCACCACCGCGGCCATCCAGGACGAGGGGTCGCAGAACGTCTCCTTCTTCTCCAACGCCGAGCTCGACCAAATAGTGGACGCCGCCCACGCCGAGGCGGACCCGGCCAAGCGGATGGCGCTCTACGAGCAGGCGGAGACCATCGTTCGAGACGAAGCGCCCTGGATCCCTCTCTACGTGAACCGAACGCTGCAGGTGTGGCAACCCTACCTGCGGGGCTATCGTCCCCACCCAGTTGCAGGGGTTCGTTTGCGAGACGTGTGGCTGAGCGCTGACGCCCCGCAACGGGCGGCGAGCGCTTCACCGGCCCCTGCCGCCACCCCGGAGGCCGGCGAGTGAGCGCCGCGCTCCGCTACCTGCTGCGCCGGCTCGGCTGGGCGCTGATCGTGATCATCGGAGTCGGGACCGTCGCCTTCGTCATGGCCCGCAAGCTACCTGGCGACCCGACGCGGATGGTGCTCGGTCCGCAGGCTCGGCCGGCTGACGTGAAGCGAGCTCGGGAGATCTACGGTCTCGATGCTTCCGTCTGGACCCAATACGCCAAGTTCTGGTCGCGACTGATTCACATCCATGGTGACGCCGATCGGCCAGACGATCACGTCACCTGCGCTAACCCGATTGGCCCACTCCACATCGATCTGGGCTTCAGCCACCGGTACCGCAAGCCGGTGGTCGAGCTCATCGCCAAGAAGGCGCCGCGCACCTTCGAGCTGGCCATCGCCGCCTTGCTGCTGCAGGCCCTGATCGGTCTCGGCGCCGGCATCACCGCCGCTTACCGCCGCGGCAGCTGGTGGGACCAACTGTCCATCGGTGCCACCCTCATCGGGGTCAGCGCGCCCACTTTCGTGCTCGGGCTGACGCTGCAATACGTGCTCGCCCACAGGCTCGGCTGGCTGCCGCTCGACGGCTACGGCACCACGACGAGTGAGCAACTCCGCAGCCTGGTGCTGCCGGCGCTCACTCTCGGCCTCTTCGGAGCGGCGCTCTACGCCCGACTGTCCCGCGACGAGCTGGCACAAACCCTGTCGGAGGACTACATCCGCACCGCCCGAGCCAAAGGCGCCTCACCGGCGCGGGTGCTGGTGGTCCACGGACTCCGCAACGCCCTGGTGCCTATCACCACCCTGTTGGTGCTCGATCTCGGCACGTTGATCGGTGGCGCCATCGTGACCGAGAAGCTGTTTCGCTGGCCTGGCATGGGTGCGATGGCCGTGGACGCCATGGTCAACCGCGACGGACCCGTCATCTTCGGCACCGTATTGTTCTCCGCCCTGGCCATCGTGGTGGCCAGTATTCTGGTCGATGTGCTGACCGTAGCGCTCGACCCGAGATTGAGACGTCCAGAACGCTCTGCGACCTGAGCCAAGCGCCCCTGAGCGGTCACCCAAGACCGGCAAATGGGGCTCAACAGGTAGGAGCATGTGCTCGCAGGTGCGACCAACCTAGCCTCAGCCCTTCGGTCGAGTCACCCATCTTCAGCGAATCGACTAAGCTGCCGCCTCTGTATCAATAGGAGGTGTGACCGTGGACCTGGGACTCGCAGGTAAAGTAGCCATCGTGACCGGTGGTAGTTTAGGCATCGGACAATCGGTGGCGCTGGAGCTGGCGCGCGAAGGCGCCAACGTGGCCGTCAACTATCGCCGACACGACAAAGAGGCCAACGCCGTGGTGGGCGAGATCGACGCCATGGGCCAGCAGGGCATGGCCGTCCAAGCCGACGTGTCCAACTATGCGGATGCCCAGAAGATGGTCGATACGGTGGTCGAGAAGTTCGGCCGACTCGACATCTTGGTGTGCAACGCCGGTATCACCTGGGACGGCGTCATCTGGAAGATGACCGAGGCCCAGTGGGACGCCGTCATCGGCGTGAACCTGAAGGGCTACTTCAACTACAACCGCGCCGCCGCCAAGGTCTTCAAAGATCAGAAGAGCGGCAAGATTGTCAACGTCTCGTCCATCAACGGGATGCGCGGCAAATTCGGCCAGTCCAACTACGCAGCCTCCAAGGGCGGCGAGATTGCGATGTCGAAATCGCTGGCCAAAGAGCTCGGCAAGTTCAACGTCAACGTCAACGTCGTGGCCCCAGGCATGGTGCTCACCGACATGATGGCCACCATTCCTCCAGAGTTCCAGCAGACGGCGCTCGACGAGACGGTGGTCGGTCGTTTCGCAACGCCAGAAGACGTGGCCAATCTCATTCTGTTCCTGTGCTCGGACGTCTCCCGCCATCTCACCGGCGAGGTGATCAAGATCGACGGGGGCCAGTACATCTGAGCAACCGGCGGGCCGCCGACCCTCGCGGCTGGCGGCCGCCAATGCTCTTTGCGGAGGAACTCATGTCACGAGTCGGAGTAATCGGAATCGGGCACGGCAGATTCGGCCGCCGCAGCGATGCGACGGTGCAGGAGCTGGCCTTCGAGGCCTACCGAATGGCGATGCAAGACGCTGGCATCCAGCGTCAGGACATCGATGCCTCGGTCATCGGAGCAGTCCCGGAGTACCACAAGCAGCGCTCAGTCGCCGGCGTGGTCCAGGAGTACCTGAATCTCAACCCAGCCCCCACATGGCTGACCGAGGTGGCCTGCGCCTCCGGTAGCGCTGCCATACGCACGGCCTGGATGAGCATCAAGGCTGGGCTCCACGACGTGGTGGTGGTCATCGGGTGCCAGAAGATGACCGAGCTGGAGACCCCGGAGATCCTGGCCCTCATGGGGCGAGTTGGCGAGGTGCAGTGGGAGTCGATCTTCGGCACCACCTTCCCCGCCTATTACGCCATGTTCGCCAATGCTCACGCCAAGAAGTACGGCACCACCCACGAGCAAATGCTCTCGGTGGCCATCAAGAACCACCACTATGGCGCCATGAACCCCAATGCTCTCTTCAAGAAAGAGATCACCATGGAGAAGGCATTGGCGTCCGAGCCGGTGGCCTCGCCGTTCCACGTCTACGACTGCTGCGCCAATGCCGACGGCGCCGCCTGTCTGATCCTCGCCTCAGAGGAGAAGGCCAAGGCCATCAGCGACAACGTGGTGTGGCTCGACGGCTTGGGCTGTGCCACGGCCAGCATGTCAGTGCTCAAGCGGCCCGATCTGGTCAGCCTGCCCTCAGCGCAGGAGGCCGGGAAGAAGGCCTACGAGATGGCCGCGGTCACGGCCTCGGACGTCAAAGTGGCCGAGGTCCACGACTGCTTCACCATCGCCGAGATTCTGGCCTACGAGGATCTGGGCTTCTGCAAGCCCGGTGAGGGCGGCAAGTTCATCGACGAGAAGCGGTCCTATATCGACGGCTCCACGCCAGTGAATATGGACGGCGGCCTCAAGTCCAAAGGCCATCCCATCGGCGCCACCGGGGTCTCGATGGCCTACGAGATCGTCACCCAGCTGCGCGGCGCCGCCGGTGATCGGCAGGTGAAGAACGCCGACATCGGGTTGACCCACAACGTGGGCGGCATTGGGCAGTACACCTTCGTTCACGTCTACAAGAGGGACTGAGTCATGTTCAGCTGGTTCGGACAGGTCAGTTTCGTTCCCTTTTCCAAGGTGATGGAGTTCGCTCGTCACCTCAAAAACGGGCGGCTCATGGGCACCACGTGCAAGAGCTGCTCATACACCACCTTCCCTCCCCGCGCGGACTGCCCCGAATGTATGTCCGACGAGTTCGAGTTCCACGAGTACAGCGGCAAGGGAAAGGTGTTCACCCACTCGACCATCGCCGCCGCACCGACGGGCTTCGAGGATCTGGTGCCTTACACCATCGTGGTGGTCGACCTCGAGGGAGGTGGCCGGCTGCTTGCGATGGCAGGTGACACCCTCGATGTGGCAAGTATCGACATCGGGATGGACGTGCAGGTCGTGCCGCGGATCGACGAGGAGGTTCCTCAGATCAAGGTCTTCTACACCATCGAGAAGCCCGGCGTGACCTGGAGCAAGGCGCCGCCGCACACGGTGGATTGAAGCGCAGGGTCGCGGTCGGACTCGAGCTCGACCGCGACGTCGGCGGAACTACCGACGCAAACGCCGACCGAATCGCCATGGCTGCGAGACGCCAGGCTATTTAGAGGTAGCGAAGGTCTGCGACCAGCCATCTATTTGGGCCACGCTCATTGCCGGGCGCATGGGTGCCTGAGCCATTGGTGCTGCCTTGCCGCTGGTGGCGTCGATCACCCAGATCGCATAGTCGGTGAAAAGACAGCGATCGTAGACCGACACCAGCCGCCGGGCGGAGCTGTCGAAGGCCACCAATAGCTCGTACTTGATCGGGTCAGCTGGAAGGGAGACGGTTTGGGTCGTCCCCTTGCTGACGTTGTGGATCTTCACCTCGTCGAAGGAGGCGTAGGCGACCAAGCGACCGTCGGCAGACCACACTGGCCCTTGGGCGATCGGACCACCCAGATCGGGGAGCCGATAACGACCGAACCGCCACAAGCTCTGGCGCCCATCCTGCCACCGCTGCGCCACCCTTCCCTTGCCAACCGGGGCCCCTGTGAAACGCACCGGCAGCTCCACACCCCGGTAGCGAGCTGCCGCGCCGCGCCGATCGATGGCCGCCAGCTGCCCCTGCTTCACCTCCAGCGACCCGCCATGGGCGAGCGTTGCAGCCGCGACCATCAAGCCCCGCAGCCGCCCATAGTCGGTGGTGGGGGCCAACAGCGCGATGCGGTAGCAGGCCCCGAGCCGCATGGGGTTTTCGTCCGAGTCCTCCAAGTTGCGGGCGCAACCGTCCTGGCGCTGAAGCTGGACCGATGAGTGGTCGGCCAACCAGGGGAGCTCGATGAGCACCGGAAGATCGGCCATCTCACCGAGCGCCACCAGCCGCTCTCTCAACAGCTCGAGCCCTGCCGCCAGGTCCGGCAAGGCCCGATCCATCCAGCGGGGATAATAGCCATGGTTGCTGCAATGGTTGACCACGACGCCGCCGCTCTGGTGGGGCGTGCAGCCGACGACGGTCGCTTGCCCGTCCCGCGCCACTAGCCATGAGACGACGAGCAGCAGCCCCAGAACGATACGGAACATCGACCTGAGAACGCCGCCAAGGGGCGGCCTATTCCTGGAAGAGGCCACCGCCGAAAGGCCGCCACGAAGACCAGGGCTGGCGAACCCCGCTGGGCCGACACAGGTTGGACGTCAGCCAGAGCCTTACCCTGGCGTCCGGTTCCAGGAGCTGGAGCCCAAGAAAACGAGGAACAACCATCATGCCCATCGACGGGAAGACCAAGGCCGCTACGTCCGGTGAGTCACCAGACGCCGAGGCGGTGCTCGCCCTCTGGTTCGGCACCTTGGACGACCACGGCCGCGCGAGCGAAGCCACCGCCAGCCGCTGGTGGAAGAAAGACCCGGCCTTCGATCAGATGTTGCGCGACCGGTTCGGCGCACTGCACGCCGCCGTGGCCAGCGGCGAGCGTGACCGTTGGCTGGCGACGACCCGAGGAAGCCTGGCCTACGTCATCGTGCTCGACCAGCTGTCGCGGAACATGTTTCGCGGTACCCCGGAGATGTTCGCCACCGATGGGCAAGCGCTCGCGGTCGCCTTGAACCACATCGACGGTGGGCAACATCGATCGCTGGCCCTGGCGGAACGCACCTTCATGACCATGCCGTTGATGCATAGCGAAGATCTGGCGGTGCAACAGCGATGTGTCGACCTCTTCGCGGCCTTTCGGGACGAGCTGACCGGCGCGCTACGAGAGCAGATCGCTCAGAACGTCACTTTCGCGCAGAAACACCGCGACATCGTCGCCCGGTGGGGACGGTTTCCGCACAGGAACGAGATCCTGTGCCGCGATTCCAGCCCCGCAGAGATCGAGTTTCTGGGTCAACCAGGCTCGTCGTTTTGAGAAGGCTAACGCCGCGCCGCCAGCAACCAAGCGTCTCGTAGCTGCCACCATCGCCCCGTACCGGTTGCACCGGTTAGCAATGGACGCACCTCCGTGCTCGGCGCTCTCATTAGAGCATGCGTCCTCGGCCGCTGTTGTTTGCTCTAGCCTGCGCCGCCCTC
>JAUVCD010000097.1 GCA_030590865.1 Myxococcales bacterium
CCTCGCCCACTGCTTTGAGCACGCCGCGCACGATGAACACATCGTTGGCCATCGAGCCGTCCGCCGCCTGCGACAGCACCACGACCTCGGCGCCCTGCTTGACGTTCAGCGTGCGGGCGAGCCGCCGGCCGATCACGACGCCTTTGGGGTCCGCAGGGTCGAGCCACTGACCCTCGGCCACGTGCTGTCCGATGGTGCTGACCTGTCCGTCGCGCTCGACGTCGATGCCCCGAAACATCACCCCGGCGCTGGTGTCACCTGCCGCGGCCAAGCCTCCCCCAAGCAGCCGGGCGCTGGCCGCATAGCCTGCCTGGTCGAGCTTGGCGAGCAAGGCGACAGGGTCCTCGATGCGCTGGTAGAGCGACGGATCGTCACGGAAGCCCTCAGCGTGAATTTGGGCGTCCCCCAATTCCCGCTCGACGAGGTTGCGCTCCATGCCCTCGATGTAGCCGGTGACCAAACCGGCATAGTGAATCAGGACGAATAGCGCGAGGCTGGCGGCGGCAATGGTGACCAGGCTGCGCCGCGTGTTTCGCCAGACGTTTCGCCAGGCCATCTTCAGGAAGCTCACAGGCTGCTCTCCATCGAAGGGGTCCCCAGGGAGGTGACCTGAGTGCTACAGCGACTTGAGCTTCTGCAACGAGAAGAAGCTCTTCTTCAGCTTCACGCCAAAGTCGAGGGACTGATAGGTGATGCGGGTGTACTCCGTACCTGGATGGCCCGAGCTGTCGAGGGGACGCATGACCATCTTCAACGGCACGACGCGGTCATCGATCTTCTTGTGGTCCGAGAAGACCAGCTCCCGCACCGGGGCACCGTCTTCGTCGTAGAAGACCTGTCGCAGGGGCTCGAGATCCGCTGCCCGAATCGTGATCACCAGCTTGCCCCAGACCACCGGCGCGTCGGGCTTGGGCGTCAGGGTGAACTGGTAGACGGCCACGCCACCTTGGGTGCCATCGAAAGTGGTCTTGATGTGGTAGTCCCGCGCCAGTCTCGAATGGCGAATGAGATCGTCGTTGGTGAAGTGGCTGCCCATCCACGAGCCGCCCATCATGCCTGAGCTGATCTTGATGGTCCGGGCTGTCTTGTTCAGATAGGTGAACAGGTCCTTCTTGGCCTTGAGCGTGGCCGTGCCCTTCTCCTTGCGGGGCTTGAGGATGCGCACCAGCGAGTAGTCCTGGCCCAGCGACCAGGCTTCCATCGTCAGCTTGCGCGTCCAGTGCTCGGTCTTGATCTCCATGGCCATCTTGGCGTGGCTCTTTTCACCCCGGTACTGATCATCGAGCTTGCTCATGACGTAGGCGCCAAAGCGCGGGGAGCTCGGATCGGGCGGGGCCGCCCAGGCCAGGGCGGGGCTCAGTCCCACCGCCAGCAGTGCCGCCAGCAGTGCCAAGATGGTGCGTCTGGTTGTCCTGATCATGAGGAGCCTCCTTGGGGGCCGATGCCGTCGACGACGAGATCTGCCAAGATCCCTGCGAATCGTTCGACGGACAAGGTGCCCCGGATCTTCTCTTCCTGAAGCAATCCCCCAAAATGGGCCAGCCCGATGAGGACCTGGGCCCGGTCGCCGATCTCGTGATCGGTGAGGCAATGGGGCGCCGCCGCCTCGTCGATGAATTCGCCCAGCACGTCCATGCTCATGGCCCGACCGCTGGCGAGTGCGGCCTCGGGCATGTCTTCCATGGCGCTCAGCAGCTCCATGTCCCCGTGCATCATGCGGGAGACCAGGGGCATCTCCTTGCCCACCACCAGCGCCGCCCGTAGCCACAGCTTGAGCCGTTGGGCAGGCGCTACGCCGTCCTCGAACATCGGCTTGAGGTGGACCAAATAGCGCCTCTTCTCTTCGATGATGGCGTGGAGCAGCAACTCGCCCTTGGTCTTGAAGTAGAGGTACACCGTGCCCTTGGACACTCCTGCTCGTCGGGCCACTTCCTCGACGCTGGTTTTGCGGTAGCCCTGAGCGACGAACAGCTCGGTCGCGGCCGCTACGAGCTTGAGGCGCTTGCGCTCTTTTGGGTCCGACCGATCGGCGGTGGCTCCGAACTCTGTGAGGGCGCGCTCCAGCGTATCGTAGCTCCACTTAGTCACATTAAACTAAATGGGCTAAAACGGTCAGTTGGTCAATCGAAATCGGCAGTAATTGGATTAACTGTTGGAAATGACAACATTAAGATGATGACCAATGCGTCATATTTGGTCATTATCGGGCGACCTAGGAGCCGACGGAGCAGTGTCACTGCTTGGCGCGGCGATGCAAGCGCATGCGTTTGTACAGCCCCACGCCGACCAGGGCAGGGGTCGCCACCACACAGATCGGGCACACCGCGCCGAAGGCGAGCGCGCTGAGCGCGCCGATGGCACCGATCCCGGCGCCCATGCTCAGCATGCCGTTCGCCTCCTGCACTTGCTCAGCCCGCGCATCGTCCAGCTCGCGATCAAGCGGATCCGCCGGTGGGTCATTCTGCTTCATGGCTACCTGGTGAACGTAAGCACCAGGCAAAGCGAAGCAAGCGCTGGTCGGTCTTCCCGCGCGCCGACCCACAGGCCGGGTTGCGCGGGGCTAGCCTGTCAGTTGTCCCTGGCGCAGGATCTGGTTCATCGCCTTGAAGCCAGGGTGGGTCTTGTCCCGGGCCCATTCGAAGCACGCTGACTCGTGGTTGGTCAGCTGGGCGCCGGCTTGCTGCATCCGATCGAGGGCATGGCGACGGTACTCTTCACCGCGGCTCGAGATGCACTCCCAGCACAGGTGCACCTGCTCGCCCCGGGTGAGGAGCTCCAGGGTAGTTTGCATGACGCAGACGTGAGCCTCGATGCCTGCGATGACGATCTGCCGCTCGCTGTGGTCGATGTCTGGTCGCAGCTCCCGCAAGGCTTGGGTGAAGCCGCTGGCGCCGCAGCAGCCGAAGCTGGTCTTGTCCAGGGTGCGGGTCGGTACCGTCAGCCCGTCGAACACCTCGCGCACTTCGGGCACCGTCGCGCCGAGCCCTTTGGGATACTGCTCGGTGAGCATGACCGGCACGTCGAAGATTGCCGCCAATTGCATCAGCCGCTTGGTGGCGTCGATGACCAGTCGGTGCCGATAGGCCATCTCCATCAGCTTGCCCTGCAAGTCGATCACCACGACGATGCTTCGGCTTGCGTCCAGTAGCTCTGCAGACTTCATGAGGTGCTCGTAGCCCCTCGGATCGGACGCTGCAATCGGTGGCTGGCGCTGGGGATCGACAGAGGGCGGTTGGCCGGATCACCGACTGCCCCTAGGGTGTCAATGGTCGTACTGGCAGGCCTGGGTCTCGGCAGCGCAGCTTTCCGACACGCATTCGCTGCACACCAGGTTTGGATCGAAGCCCTGGCAGTGTTCGAAGCAGGCCACTTCGCAGGGTCCTGAGCAGATGCAGGTCGACCATGCGTTCAGCAACTCCTGGCCTGACGCGCAAACTTCGTCGAAGGTCGCCGCGCCGTCGAGGTAGTCGCCACAGGGGCTGCAGTTGGGCTCGGGGCTGCCACCTGAGCCGCCGCTGCCCGTATCGTCGTCACAGCCGTCGGCACAGCGGTTGTAGTCTTCGGCAGCGGCGCTGTCCGCGCCACTGAGCGCGTCGCAGCTCGCGTCGAGAATGCAGGTGGCGACGCAGGTCTCGTGGGCGTCGCAGGCCCCGCTTCCGGCCCCGGAGGCAATGCCGCATTGATTCTCCAGGTAGTCGATCGCCTCCTGGCAGGTCTGGTCTTCCCCAGTGGCGTCGGCCGACTGGTTGCAATTGGGGGCGAGCAGCCACGGGGCTGCAGTGATGGCGAGCAGGATGCGCAACCTGGTGGGCATGGCGGGTCCTCGGTCGGAGACTCTTTGACGCCGTAACACACCCACTGGGAGCTGGCCCAGCCACCGGCGGATGGCTCGGACGCGGCCTCCCGACCACCTTTCGAGCGAGCCAGGGCACCGCCCCGTGAACTGGGGTTCACGCCAGGCACGACTCGGCGATCAGTGTCTCTCAGGGCCAGTCCGGAAAATCGTGACGTCTCGTGGCCCGCTTCGGCTCTTGCTCGGGCTGCTCCGGCTCAGGCTCGTCGGCCGCTGTGCTCTGGTTGCCCTTTGCGATGGCGCCCGCGATGGCTGCCCCACCAGCAATCAACACCGCCGTTCCCACTTCTGCCACCGCCTCGACGGCCACCATTCTCACGCAGAGGTCGTCTTGGGAGCACTTGCTCCGGAAGCCTTCGGACGAGATCAGCATGGCGCCGGTGAAGCAGCCGGAGACCCCAGTCATGGTGATGACCAGCCCCGCGCAGCGGATCAGCAGCCCCGCGCAGCGGATGACCCGTGTCGTCTTGCCTCCCATCAGAACCAGCTCCCCGCTGGTGCGATGCAAGGCTCGGGCCGAATGCGCCTCAGATCAGCCGCTCTGGAACCGGACGAACTTGCTTGGGCGCCGGCGACGGCCTGTGCGACAAGATGGCGCTGACCCCTGATTCAGCCGAGGACCATGCCGTGACCATCAGTCGAGCGCTGCTGGCCTCCGCCGCCAGCGAGGCCAAGCCCAAGCAGTTTCTTCAACAGCTCATCGAACGAGTGGGGTGGTCCGAGATCGTCAAGATCGGCGCCATCGTCCTCGCCGCTCTCATCCTGGTGCTGGTGTTCAAGCGCTACGTGATCGGGCGGTTGACCAAGCTGGCCGAGCAAACCGAAACGGACGTGGATGATCGGCTCGTCTTCTTTCTGTCCCGACTCTACAAAGGCCTGATCGCCTTCGTTACCCTGCTGATCGTGCTGCGGATCCTCAAGGTCGAGCTCACGCCGCTGCTCGCTGGTGCCGGTATCGCCGGCATCGCCGTGGCCTATGCCTCCAAGGACATCATCGGGAACTTCCTGTCCGGAGTGTTCCTGCTCATCGACCGACCCATCAAAATCGGTGATCGCATCCTGATCGAGCGGATCGGGAGTGACTGGGGATCTTGGGGTGACGTCATCGATGTGGGCCTCAGATCGACCACCGTGGCCAACACCGATGGGGTGCACGTTACCTATCCGAACGGCAAGCTGGCCGAGTCCATCATCCGGAACTTCTCACCGAATGACGACCCGATCCGGTTCCGTGTCCGGGTGTTGGTGGACTACACGGTTGATGCCGAGGCGGCTCTGGAGGTGCTGGTCGCGGTGGCTCGCGCCCAGCCCGACGTGCTCAGCGATCCGCCGCCCAAGGCCTTGCTGCGGTCCCTCTATGGTGGCTCGAGCAACGCGACCTATGACGGAGCCTTGCTCGAGCTCCGGTGCTTCGTGCCTGACATCCGCGTTCGTACCAGCCTGCGCTCGAGAATCCTGTTGGCCATCAAGAAGGACTTCGACGCCCAGGGGTTCGCCTTCGCTCACCCCAAGGTTGCTCTTCAACCTGAGGCGACGGTGGCTCGGGAGGCCTCGAACGCTGCGGATTGAGCAGCTCGTCCGGGAGCCTTTGAGGCCGCGCGCTGTGGCTCAGCTGGCGGGTCAGCACCGGTAGTCGAGGTAGTCCATCAAGTCCCAAAGATCGTTGCGCAGGTCGTCGTAAGAGCTCATCTCTTCGCGGATGGTTTCGGCTGCGGCCTCGAGCCTATCCCGAGTCGCCTTGAGCTTCTCGGGCTGTCGAGCCAAGGCTTCGACCTTCTGCAAGGTGCGGACGGCCTCCTGCAGAGGGGGGACTTCGCCGCGCTCGTAGAGGACCTTCTGGATCTTCATCTGCGCCTGACCAATCACGGCCTCGAACTCGCTCACGCTGAGGATCGCCACACTGTACCTCGCTTCTGCTCGCCCTTGCAGGGACTCGAACCGCTCGCGGTCAGCCTAGGGTGTTCCTACCGGCGAGCCAAGCAACCACGGTCTACCGAGATCGTTCACGTCTCAGTTTCGCAAGGCCGATCGGCCCTTCTTGGGCGACAGGGCGGCTGCGGCCCAGCGCTCACAGAGCTGCTCGGCGATGAGGGCGAGCAGTGGCCGAGTTGCGTCCCGCTTGATCGCCGAGATCAGCACCGCGTCCGATCGGCCGCCCAAGATGCGATCTCGGTCCTCCGGGTCCAACAGGTCGGCCTTGTTGAGCACCGTGAGCTTGGGAATGTGGTGCAGGCTGAGTCGGGTGAGCAGAGTCTCGGTGGCGGCGATGTGCTGGTCCCGATCCGGATCGCCGGCGTCGATGACGTGGAGGAGCAGATCGGCGTCCGCCGTCTCCTCGAAGGTAGCTCGGAACGCCGCGAATAAATCCTTGGGCAGATCGCGGATGAAGCCGACGGTGTCGGTGATCACCACTTCCCGGTCCTCGGGGAAGCGCAGTCGCCGTGAACGGGTGTCGAGGGTCGCGAAGAGCTTGTCCTCGACGAGCACCTCCGACTTGGTCAAGGCGTTCAGCAGGGTGCTCTTGCCCGCATTGGTGTAGCCGACGATGGACACGATCGGCACGTTCTGGCGTTTGCGTTTGCGGCGGCGTTGGCGCCTTTGCTTGGCTAGCTTCTTCAGCCGCGCCTCGAGGGAGGCGACCCGATCACGGGCCCGACGCCGGCCGACCTCGAGCTTCGTTTCGCCGGGACCTCGACCACCGATGCCGCCGGTCAGGCGGGACAGTGAATCATCCTTCATGGCCAGCCGGGGCAGCGAGTATTTGAGCTGGGCCAGCTCGACCTGGAGCTTGCCGTCCGACGACTCGGCTCGTTGAGCGAAGATGTCGAGGATCAGCTGGGTCCGGTCGATGACCTTGAGGTCGCTCATCTTGGAAATGGAGGAGGCCTGAGAGGGTGACAGGTTGTGGTCGAAGATGATGGTGGTGGCGTCGAGCTCGAAGGCTCGCAGTATGATCTCGTCGATCTTGCCTTTGCCGGCGACGAAACGTGGGTCCAGCCGTTCTCGCAGTTGGACGAAGGTGTCCATGACCTCCACCCCCGCCGTCCGGGCCAGCTCGTGCAGCTCTCTGAGTCGCGCCTCGGCGGTGAGCAGGGCGTAGCGCGCTTTGCGGCTGCCTATGTGGACCAGAATCGCGCGGCCGTCCTTGGCGGTGACCTTGCGTGTTTTCGACAGCCGCGCGAACTCGTCTTCCAAGCCGCTGATGAGCTTGCCGAAGTCGACCTTGAGCTCCCCGGGGTGAAGGGGGCCCACCGCGTGGTACGGGGCATCGCCGTCATGAGCACAAGGCGTGTTGTAGGCGTAGTGGACGCCTCGCAGATCACCGGCCGAGGTGAGCTGGAGCGCACAGACCAGATCGAGCCGCAGCCGGACCAGGTCGAGGAAGTCGTCCCTGGTGAGGTCTTCGCCGAACAGATGGGTGTGGATCAGCCGCAGCGCTCGAAAGCGACCCTCGGCAGCGCGCAAGCGACCAATGTCAGGCAGCATCAAGCGGGTGGCGTTGCCGACGATGACCCGGTCGATCTGCCCGGAGCGATGCACCAATACGCCAACCTGGCGACCACTCTCCCGGGAGGCCTCGATCAGCGTCTTGTTGAGCTCTGCCGAGGTGATGTGCTCGAGCGCGACCTTGCGTCGGTAGAGGCGCTGGAGGGTCTTGGTGGCGTGGGGGCTGAGCCCGGCGGTGTTGCCTTCGATTCGCTGCATAGTGTGCCAGAACCGTCGCTAGTCGATCGTGCCTCACTCTTTGCGGCCTGTCAGTACCAGAACCACCCGGGGCTATGCTTGCGGGCCACTGTTCCGGTGTGGCCATCGACGGCTCTGCGGTCGAGCGCGAGCAGAGTAAAAGGGCGTATACTCGTTCGAGCTAGGGGAGCCATGATGATTTCTTCTTTGGAGTCGAGCCGGGGCCAGCAACGGTCTCGGACCGTTACCTTGCTACTCGTGTCGTGGATCGCGGTCGCCGTGGCGGCCCAGGCCTGCAGTGCCTCGAGCGACACTGATCCCGGGGGAGGGTGCACCGCCGGCACGACCCGTTGCTACGGCAACCTGCGGCAGGTGTGTGAAGGGGGAACCTATGTCGACTCCCCTTGTCCCAGCGGCGAGTTCTGCGACACAGCGGTACATGATTGTGTGGCCTGCGCCTGCGAGCCAGGTCAGGCGGGCGAGTGCATCAACAGTGACAACCTAGAGATCTGCCGAGAGGATTGCACCGGCTACGACGCCCAGCCTTGTGACTTCGGTGAGAGTTGCGAGAACGGCAGCTGTGCGGATCTCTTGTGCCCACCAGGCACCCGGGAATGTCTCAGTGAGGTCCAGTACCAGCAGTGTACGGAGGATGGGTCGGCCTGGGGGCCACCGGTCGACTGCGAGCCAGGGAGCGTCTGCCTGGGCGGCGCCTGCGTCGATCCTTGTGATGCGGCCGAGGAGACGGATTCGAACGTGGGATGCCACTTTTGGGCCGTCGACATGCCGAACCTGCCGCCCCGGGACAGCTATGTCTTCGCAGTGGTCATCTCCAATCCCAGCACCAGTGCCACCGCCAACATTGAGATCTTCGACAAGAATGGCGGCACCGAGCAGCTGATTCTGAGCGGTACGGTGGCTCCTCGTGACGTGACGGTGTTCAACCTGTCGGGCAGCTCGAGCGGGCAGCAGGGCCACTACCCCGGCGATGCGGGCTTTCTCGGCACCGGTATTTCGCTCGGTCGGGCGTTTCGGATCCAGGCTGACCTGCCCGTCGTCGCCGTCCAGTTCAATCCCATCGGTGGGGCTAGCGGCTACACCACCGATGCGTCACTGCTGCTGCCGGCTCACGTGATCGGGACCAACTACATCCACCTGGCCTGGGACCAAGGCCACGGGGAGGGGTCCAACCTGATGGTGGTCGGCACGGCGGACAGCACGACCGTGACGATTACCCCGACGGTCAACACCGTGGCCGGGCAGAACGGCCTGCCGGCCATGACCGCTGGCCAACCCACTCAGGTCATCATCGGCCAATACGACTACATTCAGTTGTCGACGGGACCGAACAACGTGGATCTGTCGGGCTCGACCATCGTCACCTCGGCGCCTGTGGCGGTCTTTGGTGGTCACACCTGCGCCAACATTCCCACCACCAGCACGACCGCCTGCGATCATGTGGAAGAGCAGATCTTCCCGTTGACGACCTGGGGCAGGGAGTACGTGGCGGCCCGCAATCCCATCCGCGGTGGCGAGCCTATGTTGTGGCGCATCGTCGGCTCGGAGGACAACACCACCGTCACCTTCGATCCGCCGGTCGCCATCGGTGCGAGCACCACCATCAACAAGGGGCAGGTGATCCAGTTCGAGGATGACCAGGACTTCTACGTGTCGGCCAATGGTGGTCCGGTGCTAGTGGCGGGCTACATGCTGGGCTGCTCGTCGGTGACTGGGGCCAGTGGCTGCCCTGGAGATCCCTATATGGTCCTGATGGTCCCGGTGGAGCAATTCCAGCCTGACTACGTGCTGCTCGTCGACAGCTCTTACGACGAGGACTTCGTCAAGCTGGTCCGCCCGGTGGGAGCGGACGTCGAGGTGGCCTGCTTTGGTGTGGTGCCCGACGATCGCTGGACGGCCGTTGGCACCAGCGGTTACGAGACCGCCCAGGTGCAGATGAACCCCGGTGAGGGGACGTGCACTACCGGCACCAACGAGGCCACGGGCACTCAGCCTTTCGGCATCATCGTGAGCGGTCAGGCCTCGGCATCTAGCTATGGTTACCCAGGTGGCTTGGCGCTGCAGGAGATTTACGAGCCGCCGCGGTGATCCCATGCGAATTGCGACGACCCTCATCATGGCGGTGGGTCTGGCCCTCGGGGGCTGCTCGTCCGATGACGACACCAACGGCAACGGGGGCGGCGTGGCTGGCGCCGGGGGCGCCGAGCCCACCGGTCCTTCCGAGGGGACCGTGGCCCGCTACGAATACGCCTTAGACTTCACCAGCCGGGCGGCAACCTCCGAGCTGACCATCGACATCACCCAGGGCGGGGATTGTCACTCCAAGAGCTGCCAGATTTGGCCAGCAACCGTCGGGCTCAACGGCGAGCCGGCCGCCTCCTTCGACGTTGCCGACGGCAGTCTGACCGCCTGCGGCCCCTCGGTGTCTCAGGGGGACACGCTCACCATGGCGGCCGACGTGGTGCTCATGGAGAACACCTATCTCGGCCTCGACGTCGGCTTCTCCCGAAAACAGAACATGGCGGGCGGAACCTTCAGCTACCTGTTGAGCTGGGTCGGTGGCTGTGACTATTTCGGTCCCTGTGACGATCGTCCCGGCACGCTCGCCGAGTTCCACTTCGATTTGACGCACGACCAGGGCACGACGGCGCTCTGTCCCGGCGTGCTCACCCCCGGCGCCGCGTCGACCCAGTGTGAGCTGTCGGGCACGCTGGCGCCGACCTATTCGGCTTTCTTTGCCGCCCACGATGCCGACTGGGTACGGGAGCCCTTCGTGATCGCCGCTGGCATCGAGGTGGTGTTCTTCGAGGTGCCCGGCGGCGGCCTGGCCGACGCGTTGGATGCCCAGGCGGTGACGGCCTACCTGAATTGGATCACCGCCTTATTGGGGCCTTATCCCTATGGCAGTGAGCTGCGGGTGGCGGGAGCGCCCACCGCCTGGCTCGGGTTCGAGCACCCGGCGAACATCATCCTGCTCGACCGGCTGCCGACCATCTCGACCGCCATGGCGGACGGCACCATGCACGTGTTCATGCACGAGGTGGTGCATCAGTGGGCCGGCGATCGGACCACGCTGGCCGACATAGCGGATTTCGTGTGGAAGGAAGCGACCGCCGAGTACCTCACCTACGTGTTCGAGGACGAGTACAGCCCCGCTGGTCACGCCGATGCCACGCGCCATTATTGGCACCAGATCTCGCCGGGGGCGACCTATCACCCCCGGCCGACGGACGACCCGACCCCACCGGTCGAGGAGTTCTACGGCGACGTCTACGGCGCCGGTCCGATGGTGGTCTACCTGCAGCTCGAGTCGATGCTCGGGCGGGCCACCGTGCTCGCCGCCATCGCCTCGTTTCTGAGCGAGCCGGGCGTGAGAAGCGTGGCTGACCTGCGAGGGGAGCTCGAAGCTGCCTCAGGCGAGGACCTGTCGGCCTACTTCGATGCCTGGGTGTTCGGCAGTGGTCCACCTACTTGGCCGAGCTTGACCGTGGCCACCGATCAGCAGGGCGACCAGGTCACCGTCACAGTGACCCAGCAAGGTCCCGAGCTGTTCGGCTGCCTCGTCGAGGTCGATGTCCATGGTGCTAATAGCTCGGTGACGGCGCTGGTGGACTTCGGGCTCGCGCCGACCAGTGCCAGTGCTCAGGGGACGGTGACCCTGTCCGAGGCGGTGGTCAGTACGGACCTCGATCCCCGAGAGCGGCTGATCGAGCAGACGGCCAATGCAACGGCCCAGAAGCCCAAGGTGTGGATCTTCTGACCGCTGAAGTGTATGGCGTCAGCTGAACGACAAGACTCTGACCATCGAGCGCCCTCGCGAATTCTTCGCCGAGGATGGCCCCATGCCCGAAACGGTCACGCTGCGCTTCGTACGGCCGCCTGGCTTCGAGGATCTGAGCCAAGCAGACTGGGCAGAGATGATCCTCAAAGCGGTCACCGTAGAGGAGCGGAAGGCCGCTGAGATCTCGACGGTTTCCACCTCACGGATTTTGCGATACTCAAACCGGTCACTACATTCCAGGGACCAGAAACATCCGACGATTGTGCAGGTAACGAGATGTCCGTCACACCGAGCAAGGACTACAAGCGCCGAGAGCGAGAAGCGAAGAAACGGGCCAAGCGGGAGGCGAAAGCAGCCGAGAAGGCAGAGAAGAAGCGACTGGCCGAACAGGCTGCTCCCAAGAAACCGTGAGGTCTGGACCAGAGGTCAGCTGGCAGATGACGAACGAGCAGGCGGTCTTCGAGGTGCTCGCTGGCGACAGCAACGTCGGCACGACGCTCAACTCGGCGTGGCGCAACGTGTCGTACCGCACCAAGGACAAGCAGGCGAAGAAGCGGACGCTCGAGATCCTTCGAGCGCTGGAGCGCGACGGGGAGCTCACGTCGGTGGGCGACAGGTGGTTCCTCACGCCCGCTGGAAGCAAGCGCGTCAAGGGCTCACAGCGTGGAGCGGAGTGGCTCCACGCCGACGCCTGGATACTGCTCGCGGCGATCTACGCTTGCGGGCGCGAAGCGAAGGACCTCGATGCGCTGATCGCGACCGCGGACTGGATCAACCACGGCATCCCGACGCATGCAGAGCTGCACGGCGCGATCAACCGGCTGCTCTCCGGGCGTCTGCTCAAGACCAGGCGCAGCAAACTCATGGTCACTGAGCGCGCCACCGATCTGTTCGAGAAGGTCGAGGCGACGGGCAGGAAAGCGGTCCTCCGCCAGCTCGATCGCCTGCGGCGATTGATCGACTGCCCGTGCTGCGGTGTGCGTCTCAAGGCGGTGCGCTGGCGCTACGCGCTCGATGCGGAGACGTACGCCGAGGCGGTGAAGCTGTACCGGTCGCGGTTCTGATTGCACCGCCACAGCACCTGCCTGGCGCCTTGTTCAGCGCTGCCCGCCTCCACCGCGCCTATTCTGGGACTAGTCGGTGACGTAGATCGCGTTGCCGTAGATCCAGACGAAATCCTGTTCGGCCAGGTCGGCATAGGTCGACAGGAAGGGCTCCAGGTGGCGGGGCACCATGCGCACCTCGGCGCGGTAGGCGCCCGGCTCGGTTACCGTGTGCTGCACGTCGGTGTCACCCTCCGCGACCACTTCCCAGCCATCTTCCTCGGCCTTGAGGATGCGGATCGTGAGCGCCGGTTGAGCGTAATCGGGATCGAGCTCCCTCACCCATGGCATCGTCACCGTGAGCTCAACCCCTGCGGCGAGGGACAGCTCGGTGCCCATCTCACGAAGGTCGCCACCTTGCAGGGCGTGATAGTCGAAGCCCTCTGGATAGCCCAGGATCTCGAAAACGCCGTAGAGGCGCGCGCTGCTCAGGGCTTCCTTCAGGTGTTGGTCATCCCAGCTGCCATCGGCTTCGGGGCGAATCAGCAGGTGGTTGGACAGCCAGAGGAACGCCCGCCGGTAGCTGTCGATCCGCTCCCCGTCGGGCAGCTCGCGCCACAGGGTGTTGCGGTGGATATCGGTAGCGATGACGGTGACCCGGTGGGCGTCCCGAGCCAGCACGGTGGACCAGATGTCGAGGTAGGTCTGATCTTCGTTGATGATGGGAAGCAGCACCAAGTCTGGGTGGGGCAGCTGAGCCGGTGTCTCGAGCTTCATGAGCAGCGACAGGATGGCTCCGGAACCGGCGTACATGTTGGCGTGGAGGTTGAACATCTCGAAGCCATCGACGCCGAGATCGATGATCTGGTTTGGGGTCCAATCTTCGGTGTGCTGCAACAAGGTCACGGCGCCCTGGGCTCGGTAAATCTCGACGGCTTCGGAGGTGGCGGCACCGTAAATCGCCGCCCGGTCCTCGACGGTGTCAGCCACGTGGCCCTCGAGCCCCACCGGCTCCATGCCGCCCTCGAGGCCTGCGAGGATGAGCGTAGGTGGCGTGTCGTCCGGACAGGCGGCCCAGTTGGCTACGGCCTGGCCGCCGCGCTCGACTAGCTCGTCGGCTTGGTCGGGCCGGTAGAGCAGCACGTCGGGGAACTCGGTGCGCTCGAAGCTGTCAGGGTGGTCGGTGAGCATCAGGTAGTCGTGGCGGGACTGACATAGTCCGCGGCGCAGATCGTCGAAGCAGGGCTCGTTGATGGCGTCCGTTTCCTCGTCTCGCGGTTCGCCGTCACAGGCGTCATGGGAGTAGACGCTGTGGGCGTGGATCACCCCGCGGACATCCAGCATGCCGCGCAACGAGGTCTCGAGGCTGGGTAAGACGTGGCCTGGAGTCCAGCCGCCCGGCCCGCTCGGTTCGGCTGGCGACAGGACCTCCGGATTGTCGCCGCAGCCCATCAGGCAGGCGATCAGGCCGATCGAGGCGGCACTCGCGATGGTTCGAATCACAGGCCCAGGGTAGCACCACCGAGCTCGACGGCACGGGTCGCCTCGCTGGTGTGCTGGTATAGACCGGTGGTGGCGCGACTGATTCTCGATCCGGTAGGTCCCGACGAGCGAGCCTTCGAGCTCCGCAAAGAGGCCAGCACCATCGGTCGAACCCGGGACAACGACGTCTTCGTGGTTCATCCCAGCCTCTCGCGACACCATGCTCGTCTGCTGTTGCGAGGTGGCTTGGCCATCATCGAGGATCTCGGGAGTAAGAACGGCACCTTCGTCGATGGCGTTTCAGTCGTCCGCCGCGAGCTCGGCGGCCCCTGCAGTATTCGTTGTGGGGACGTCGTGCTGGCCTTCGAGCCAGGGGCAGACCGACCGGTCGCTCCCACCAGTGGGACGCCTACGTTGGTCTTCGATGGCGGCTCGAGCTCCGAACGCCAGCCCTTGGGTGAGCTCCTCGACCAAGGCCGAGACCCGGGCATGACGGCGCTGCAGCTGCGCGACCAGATCAGCGAGCAGCGGGCTCAGGCCAGGCTCTCAATCCTGCTCGAGGTCAGCGAGCTGCTCTCGTCGCCTGCGGCCATCGAGGAGGTGCTCGCCAGGATCCTCGATCTCGCTTTCGAGATCTTGGAGATCGACCGGGCCACGCTGCTGCTCTGCGAGGGCGAGGGAACGGTTGCTGAGCCCAAGGTGTGGCGGACTCGCCAGGCCGATGGGGCAGCCGATGCGGGAGTCGAGGCGGTCTACAGTCGGCAGATCGTCGCTTACGTGATGGACCAAGGCGTCTCGGCGCTCTTCTCGGACACCCTTAGCGATCCTCGACTGAGCGCGGGCGCGTCCATCGTCCAACAATCGATCTGTGCGTCCATGTGCGCGCCCCTCAAGGCTAGAGAGCGGCTGCTCGGCGCGCTCACCGTCGACAACCTGACGCGCTCTGCGCCCTTTGCCGCCGAGGACCTCGAGTTTTTGGCTGCCTTTGCCAATCAGGCGGCCATCGCCATCGACAACGCCAGGCTCAGCACTGAGCTAGCCGACGAAGCGGTGGCCAAGAACAGTCTGCTGCGCTTCTTTCCGCCTAGGCAAGTCGCCACCATCATGCAGGGGCGGGGCGCGCTGGAGGTCATCGAGACCGAGGCCACGGTCCTTTTCAGCGACATCAGCGGCTACACCGAGCTGACCTCCCAGATGCGGCCTCGGGACGCCATCGAGCTGCTCAACGCCTATTTCCCCACGATGGCGGATATTGTCTTCCACCACGAAGGCACCCTGGAGAAATACATCGGTGATGCCTTGCTGGCGGTGTGGGGGGCTCCGCTCTCCCGGGAGGACGACCCTGAGCGGGCCGTGCGAGCGGCTATCGAAATGCAGCGTGCGGTTGAGGAGCTGGATGCCCGCTTGCGTCTGCCGGCCCCGCTGCAGATCCACGTCGGCATCAACAGCGGTGTCGTGGCGGCAGGCAACATCGGCACGGCGCGCTTTCTGCAGTACGCCACCATCGGTGACGCGACCAACATCGCCAGTCGCATCTGCGGGGTGGCCTCGGCTGGGCAGATCGTCATCGACGAGCGCACGATGGCTCGTCTGCCGATGGGGACCTTCAAGCTCGAGCCACTCGGTCCGGTGGCGGTCAAGGACAAATCCGAGGCGCTTCAGCTGTGCCGGGTCGCCTGGCGTAGCGACGACGATCCAGTGTCATGAGGAAGATCGGGCTTTCCGCTGGGGACCGTCCGGTCGACAATCGCTGGTGGTGAAAGAAGACAACCGCGCTCTGCTCGGCGACAGCACCATCTTCTCGGGCATCGAGCCTCGAGACCTCGATGCGGTGATGTCGCTAGCCGTGCGTCGGCGCTACCGGGCTCGCCAAGTGGTGCTGCGAAAGGGTGATCCGGCGCTGCAGATCTTCGTCATCGTCAGCGGACGGCTCAAGGCCATCACCTCAGGGGCCGAAGGTCGGGAGGCCACCCTCTCGATCATGGGCCCTGGAGAGGTTTTTGGTGAGGTCGCGGTGCTCGATGGGGAGCCGCGCTCCGCGACCATCTCGGCCCTCGAGCGGTGCGAGCTGTTAGTGATCCACCGGGATGACTTTTTCCGGTACCTGCAGAAGTCCCCGCGGGTGGCGATCAAGCTGCTCGAGGTGCTGGCTCGTCGGTTGCGTCGGCTGAGCGAGCGGGTCGAAGACGCCACTTTTCTCGAAGTCCCCGGTCGGCTCGCCAAGCAGCTACTCAGGCTGGCGGACAAATATGGGCGCAATATTGGCTCAGGGGCAGTGCGCATCGAGCTCAAGCTGTCCCAACAGGAGCTCGGCGACCTGGTCGGCGTGACTCGCGAGAGCATCAACAAGCAGCTCCGCGGCTGGGTTGCAGAGGCTCTGGTCGAACACCAGGATGGGCGGCTCGTGCTGCTACAGGTCGACGCTCTTCGCGAGCTTGGCGACGGCACCTAGTCATCACCTCGGCGGCCCCAGCTGGCCGCGACCGCCTGCCGAAGGGCCCCGGACCTGGCCAAGCGACCCTGGCGCTGCGCCGCCATGGTCTCATGGGTTACTTGTCAGTTTCTTGCGTAACATTAGGGAATCAAAGATGATTCGTTGCATGGGTTGGTGCTCTGTGCGGCCATGAAGACGATTCGGAGAAAAAAAGGGGAGCAATGGTACGAAAAAGGCGTATCTGTACGTGAATGTGTGGCAGAACGCCGCACCTTGCTTCACCGTCCCATGCGCCGAACCACCCCCATCGCCGGGCTAATTGCCTGCGGGCTCGTGAGTCTCACCGCCCACCCAGCCCAAGCAGATCCGCCGGCTGCCGAGATTTCTAGCCGAGCGCCGCTGGCTACGGATCGGACGTCGCTTGTTCAGCAGCCGAGCCCACCGTCGGATACGACCCATGTCGGTACGCTAGCTGCGGGTATCAGCTTGTTGGGTCTGGGTAGTCTCTCGGTGCTCGGCGGTGGCGTGGCCTATACGGTCCTGAGCGCCCAGACCCGTAGCGACTGCGGGGGCGGCTCGCCCACTTGCGTCGATGAGCACAAGACCGGCAAGAGCGCCAGCATCGTCGCCATGGTGCTCGGCGGCGCGGGGCTGGCGACGGGCATTCCCCTCATCATCAGGAGCCGTGACTCGAGCGAGACGGGACGGCGTGGCAAGCGGGTTGTCGGCGGTAGTGCCGTGCTCGCACCGGAGCTGCGCGTCTCGGTAGGGGCCGCTAGTCTGACGTGGTCTTTCTGAGCGCCCTGGGCTACTGGGGCCGAGCGCACTGTCTTGCTACAGCAGCGGGCTGAGCAAGTTGGCAGTGGCGTCCAACAACTTGAGGCGCCAGGGCCGTTGCTCGAATTCGCTCGGGTCGATCTCGACGCAGTCCCGGAGGTTGGTTTCGAATCGCTCGATCAGCTCGCCACCGACCCGCTGGCTGTGAACGAAGCAGCTCACCTCGAAATTGAGGCGGAACGAGCGGCTGTCGAGGTTGGCGCTGCCGAGCACCGCGAGGTCATCGTCGAAGACCATCACCTTGGCGTGGAGCATCGATGCCTGATACTCGAAGATGCGCACGCCGACCGCGAGCAGCTCTTGATAGTAGGAGCGGGCGGCCCAGCGCACTAGCCGCATGTCGCTCAGGGCCGGCAGCATGAGTCGCACGTCCACGCCGCGGTACTTGGCGGCCCGCAGCGCAGCGACGATGGGGAGGCTCGGAATGAAGTAGGGCGTGGTGATGTAGAGCTGCCGTTTGGTCCGGTTGATGGCGACGAACATGGCGTCGTGGATGGGCATGAACTCCGAGTCGGGACCCGAGGCCACGGTGGCGCAGTCGGTGTCGCTCTGGTTCCCGAGCTCGTCCTTCCACTGGCAGAAGTAGGCCGCGTCGGCCAGGTTCTCTTCCGTCGCGTAGTACCAGTCGTCAGCGAAGATCTCTTGCAGCTGGTCGACTGCCGGCCCGGCGATTCTCAGCCCCACGTCGCGCCAGCGGGTGCGGTACTCGTCGCCGATGTTGAAGCCGCTGATGACCCCGACCTCGCCGTCCACCACCAGGATCTTGCGATGGTTGCGAAAGTTGAGCCGCGGTGATCGAGACAGGAGCTGGGGGGGAAGGAAGCCGACCACCGAGGCGCCCGCCTCGCGCAGCGGCTCGAAGAAGGGGCCGCGCGTCACCGGGGAGCCGACGGCGTCGCAGAGCACTCGTACCTCGACGCCCTCGCGGGCCTTCTCGGCCAACAGATCGCGAAACCTCCGCCCCGTCTCGTCAGCCTTCCAGATGTAGAACAGAGCATGCACGTGGTGACGGGCGGCCCGGATGTCCTCGGCCATCACGTCGAAAGCATCTTTGCTGTCTAGCACCGCCACATCGTTGCCACCGGTCGGCTCGAAGACCGAGTCGGCCATCACCGCCGGCACGTTGGCGAGGGGAAAGATCTCATCGGCTCGACTGACCCTCGACAGGTTCAGGTTGTGGCGCAGGCTCTCGATGCTCTGGCAGATCGCGTCGTGGGCTTTGCGCTTGCGGCGCCGTTTCCGCTCCATGTGGCGTCTGCCGAGCACCCACCAAAGCAAGATGCCAAGCACGGGAATGGACACCAGGCACAGGATCCAGCTCATCGCTGCCAGCGGTCGGCCGCGCCGCATGACCAGCACGCTCGGTATGCTGATCAACGCCAAGACGGTTGCGGCCAGATCCATCCACAACCACCAGACGCTCAGGAAGGCAAACAGCTCGTCCATCGAT
>JAUVCD010000910.1 GCA_030590865.1 Myxococcales bacterium
AGCAGGTGGGCGGTCGGTCCAACCGCCAGAACGAAGGCCAGCAACAGCAGCGCCAAGGCCATGTTGAAGTTGCTGAGCCACTGGATCCCTTTGTCGAGGCTGGTGGATGCCGAGGCGGTGTAGCAGATCACCAGGGCAACCAAGATCAGCGTGCTGACCAGGGTGGACTCGAGCGGTACGCCCCACAGCACATGCAGGCCGGTGTGCAGCTGGAAGATGCCCATGCCCAGTGAGCCGGCCACGCCAAAGACGACGGCCAGGACCGCCACACCATCGGCAATGGCCGCCACTGGCGCGACCCAGGGGCGCCCGCCGAAGGCGTCTCGCAGCGGCGCGCCGGGCAGGTATGCAGTGCGACGCCGGAAGGCGAAGTAGGCCAGCACCAAGGCCGCGACGCAGTAGACCGCCCAGGCGTGCAGTCCCCAGTGGAATGCCGTGATGACCGTGGCGCGCCGGGCCGCCGCCGGCGTGCCTGGTTCGGCGCCTAGCGCGCCGGTAAAATGGATCACCGGCTCGGCCACGCCCCAGAACAACAGGCCCACACCCATGCCCGCCGAAAAGAGCATGGCCAACCAAGAGAGGGTGGCGAACTCGGGTCGCTCGTCGTCAGCCCCTAGCCGCACCGAGCCATAACGTCCGAAGGCGAGCCACAGGCAGAGCACCAGAAAGCTGCTCACCAGGGCCATGAAGAACCAATCGAGCGCGTGAAAAGCCGCCGAGGTCAGCGCTCCGGCGCCGTCAGCGAGCCTGTCGGGCGCCAGGATCCCACCGAGGGCTACGAGCGCGCAGATCGGCAAGGTGATCCAAAAGAGACTCACTCGCCAGCGCGAACGGCGAGCGCCGACGGCTACCTCGATCATAGGTCGTCGTAACATCTCTATCCAGCTCGGTTCAACCGCTGGGCTGGGCGCCCCCCTCCACAGGTCTGTGCCTATACTTGACTAAAAAGTAAACGTTCTTAAGTTACCCCTCTACGAGGCACCGCTCCGCGAGGTGGTTTCTGGTGAAAGTAACCAAGGCAGAAGAGCAAGGGCTGCGGCTGGCGCTCAGCCTGGCCCGAGCGGGCGGACGCTGCGGCCTGACCGAGCTCGCCCAGCGGGAGCAGCTGTCGGTGCCCTTGGTGGCCAAGGTGGTGGGTAAGCTGCGACGAGGCGGTGTGGTGACCGCGGTCCGAGGCCGTAAAGGTCGCTACGAGCTGGCCCGGCCGGCTCGCCAGATCACTGTGGCCGCAGTGCTCGGCGCGGTCGGCGACCTGCTCGATGGCTGCACCACCCGCGATCTGGGCAAGGCCAGCTCCTGTCCTCACGCTGCGGACTGCACCATCCGCCCGATCTGGCAGCACGTCGAGCACCGGATCATCGGAGCCCTCGAGCAGATCACGCTTCAGGACATGCTGAGCAAAGAGGGACGGGTGCAGCAACAGCTTGCCCGCCTCACACCGTCACCCGCGGCGCCCCCACTAGCCCCGCCGGCGGACCTGCCCAGCGTCCCGTGCCTCCCTGCCGACCGAGTCGATCGACAGGCTCGTCCACTGTCGCAAGACAGGCCAATAGCCACCAGAGAATGACCATGCCACCGACCCAACAGCCCATTTTGCAGTGCCGAAACGTCCGGGTGTTTGTCGACGAGACCCCGATTGTTCACGGGGTGGATCTCGATATCCGACCAGGAGAGAAACACGCCTTGATGGGCCCCAACGGCTCGGGCAAGTCATCGCTGGCCGCAGCGCTGATGGGCCACCCGGATTACCGCCTCGAGGGGCAGGTGTTGCTCGCTGGCGAGCCGGTACAAGCACTGCCACCGGACGAGCGGGCCCGGCGGGGGATGTTCTTGGGCTTCCAATACCCAGTGGCGATACCCGGGGTTTCGGTCGCTAGCTTTCTGCGAGCAGCCGTCAATGCCCGACGAGGCGAAAAGGTCCCGGTGCGCCAGTTTCGCAGCGAGCTACTGTCCACCATGGAGAGCCTGGGGATCCCCCGGTCTTTCGCAGGACGGTACCTGAACGACGGTTTCTCAGGTGGCGAGAAGAAGCGCCTCGAGATCTTGCAGCTGCTGATGCTGCGCCCCAGCTTCGCCTTGCTCGACGAGATCGACTCGGGGCTGGATATCGACGCCCTCAAAGTCGTGGCCGAGGGCATGGAGCGGGCCGTGTCGCAGGGCACAGGCTTGTTGCTCATCACCCATTACCAGCGGATTCTCGATCACCTACGGCCGGACCGGGTTCACGTTTTCGTCGCTGGGAGAATCGCCCGATCCGGCGGGCCCGAGCAGGCGCTGGAGCTGGAACGATCGGGCTACGAAGGCCTCATCGCCCTGGCCGCAGCCAATGGTTCGCCGCCGGACACCGAGCCGGCCCAGCGCCCCACGTCATCGCCGAGGTGAGCCATGGATCCCCACACCGATCTGAACGATCTCAATGCTGACTATGCCGAACGCTTCGGCTTCAGTGATCCCGAATCCCCAGTGATCAAGGCGCCCAAAGGGCTGAGCCACCAGGTCGTGGACTTGATCTCCGACACCAAAGACGAACCGGACTGGATGCGTCAATTCCGGCACCAGGCCTTGGACCTCTTCTTGGCCAAGCCGATGCCCAAATGGGGCAACCAAAAACTGCTCGGCGAAATCGATTTTGACGAAATCTATTACTACCTCAAGCCCACCAGCGGTCAGAGCCGCAATTGGGAGGACGTGCCTGAGGACATCAAGAACACCTTCGAGCGACTAGGGGTTCCCGAGGCGGAGCGCAAATTCCTGGCTGGGGTGAGCGCCCAATACGACTCGGAGGTCGTTTACCACTCGATGAAGGAAGACCTGAAGAAGCAAGGGGTCATCTTCCTGGACATGGACTCGGCGGTGCGAGATCACCCCGATCTGGTACGGCGGTATTTCGCGACCATCATCCCACCAGACGACAACAAGTTTGCCTCCCTGAACAGCGCCACCTGGTCCGGTGGATCGTTCATTTACGTGCCACCGAACACGCACGTCGAGGTCCCGCTGCAGGCCTATTTCAGAATCAACGCCGAGCG
>JAUVCD010000228.1 GCA_030590865.1 Myxococcales bacterium
ACCGGCGTCACACACCAAGGGTAAGGGGGAGACACCTTGACGGCCAGCGCGCGTGGTCGCTTCATCATCATCAACCAGCGGGGCATGCATGCCCGTGCGGCGAGTGAGTTGGTCAAACTCGCGTCGTCCTTCACCTGCAAGATCTTGCTGTCCGGATCGGAAGCCGAAGCGGTCAGTGCCAAGAGCGTCATGGGGGTGTTGCTGCTCTGTGGCTCGAAGGGGACGGTGATCGACGTCGAGGCCCAGGGGGAGCAAGCCCAGGCTGCGGTGGACGCCATTGGCGAGCTTATCGCAGACAAGTTCGGGGAGGCGGAGTGACGACCCGCGAGCTGCCCCTCGATGGCATGCCGGCCCCTCCGGGAGGCTCGATTCTGCTCGGCATCGCTGGCTCTCATGGCGTCGTGGCGGGCCCGGCAGTGGTCATCGAGAGCGACAAGACGGGCTTTCCCCGGCGCCGCATCCTGCCCGCGGAAGAAGGCGTCGAGTGGGACCGCTTCGCCGCGGCGGTCAGCGCCGTCCAGGCGGATCTGAACGGCATGATCGAGAGCCTGGAAGGTGGCGGGCCGGAGGCATCGATTCTCGGGGCTTACCTGTTGATGGTCGGCGATGAGACTCTCGCCCATGCGGTGGGTGCCCAAATTCGGGACAAACATCGCTGCGCCGACTGGGCGGTGGCCGCGGCGACCACGTCGATCGCCAGCCAGCTCAGCGCGGTGGACGACCCCTACATCCGCAAGCGGGGCTACGACGTCGACTTCGTGGGCGAGCGGCTGGTCCGGGCCCTTGGTGGCGAGGCCGAATCGGATGCGGCCGTGCAGGTGACCGAGCCGTCCATCGTGGTGGCCCACGATCTTTCCCCAGCGGACACGGCAGCGATGATGAGTGCTTCGGTGGTTGGCTTCATCACCGAGGTCGGCTCGCGTACCAGCCACACCGCCATCATGGCGCGGGCGCTGGCCATTCCAGCGGTGGTCGGGGTCAAAGACGCTCTCCGGCGCATCGAAAGCGGCGATCAGCTGGTGCTCGACGGCCTCCGGGGCACGGTCGTCATCGGTCCCAACGACGAGCAACTCGAGGAAGCGGAGCGACGGGCAGGGCGCTATCAGGCGCTCACCTCCGAGCTGGGCAAGCACCGCGGCCAGCCCACGGTGACCAAAGACGGCGTGAAGGTGTCGCTCCACGCCAACATCGTGCTTCCCGCCGAGGCCCGGACCGCCCGGGACCATGGTGCCGAGGGTGTAGGCCTCTACCGGACCGAGTACCTCTACGTGAATCGCAAGGTGCCGCCGTCGGAGGACGAGCAGCTGACGGTCTTCAGCAAGGTGCTCGAGCGGATGGGCGACCAGCCGGTGACGGTGCGTATTTTCGACATCGGCGGCGACAAGTTCATCACCACCTTCCGGCTGCCTCAGGAGCTCAACCCGATGCTCGGCCTGCGTGCAGTGCGGCTCGCGCTGTCCGAGCGCGATTTGTTGCTCGCCCACTTGCGGGCCATGGTGCGAGCCAGTGCGCTCGGGCAGGTCCGCATCATGATCCCCTTGGTGGCGACTCTCGACGAGCTGAGCGCAGTGCGGGACGTGCTCGCCGAGGCCAAGGCGCAGGTGGCCGCCCGGGGCCAGCCGATGGCCGACCATATTCCTCTTGGGGTGATGATCGAGGTGCCCTCGGCGGCGCTGATGGCCGACCGGTTTGCTGCCGAGGCGGATTTCATGTCCATCGGCACCAACGATTTGGTCCAGTACACCCTGGCCATCGACCGCACCAACCGGGCGCTTGCCTATCTGGCATCGCCCTATGATCCCGCTGTCTTGCGACTCATCGACGGGGTCATCCAGGCGGGCCGAACGCATGACTGTCCGGTATCGCTCTGCGGCAGGATGGCCAGCACACCGCTGGGCGCGCTGTTGCTGGTGGGCTTCGGGTTGCGGGAAATGTCCATGGAATCCGTAGCTATCCCGGAAATCAAACAGGCGCTCAAACGGGCTTCGGTGCCCGAGCTCGAGCAGCTGGCACGGAGCGCCCTGGAGTTGCCCACCGCCGCGCAGGTGCAAGCGCTCTTGGTCGACGCCCTGGAGCCGCGGCTGCGGGACATTTTATCCGGAGAGCCTAACTTCGTGCCTGATGGCTCTCTTGGCCCCCGGCCTGGCTCACAGAATTCCCTTGAGTAGAGGCGCCCCCGAACTTAGGTTTCCGCTGAAATGTGCAAGCCGAAGACTCGGGCGGTCGCCAGCGCGACCACGGCGGTACTGGTTGCGTTGCTATCGACTGGCTGTGGTGACAACACGCCGCTGCGCCTTCAGGGGCAGGTGCTAGCGACCTTCATCCACACCTCGGACATCCACTCGCGCCTGTTCCCCTACAATCTCCAGATCACCCATATGGATGGCTCCCTGGGGCTCGGCAGCGTCGACGAGATCGTCAATGTGGGCGGGGCCGCCCGCATGTCCTACATCGTCAATCGAGAGCGGGCGCGAGCCCACCGGGTGTTGCACGTCGACACCGGTGACAGCTTTCAAGGCGCGCCGGTCTTCAACTTCTACAACGGCGAAGCCGAGATCCGCACGCTCAGCGCCATGGGGTGCGACGCTTCGGTCGTGGCCAATCACGAGTTCGACAAGGGGGCGGTGAACCTGGGCATCCAGATTCAGAACTGGGCGAGTTTTCCGGCGCTGATCGGCAACTACAAGCTGGAGGATCCGTCGCAAGACGGTGCCTCGCCCCTCGGCGCGGTCACCCAGCCTTTCCAGGTGTTCGACCTCGACGGCCTGCGGGTGGGCGTCTTGGGGATGGGCGCTCTGTCCAGCATCAGCTCCATCTACGACCAGCCCAACAAGCTGGGCATTCTGCCGCTGAAGACCTCCGAGGTCGTCCAGGGCTACCTCGATTTGCTGCGGCCCGAGGTCGATCTGATGGTGGTCTTGAGCCATCTCGGCGTGAACCTCGATCAGGTAATGATCGAGGAGACCGAGGGCATCGATTTGGTCTTCGGGGGCCACAATCACATCGTGCTCCAGCCGCCCAAGAAGGTCCCCGACTGCGGCTTTGTCGACTCGCAGTGCGAGCGAGACTGCGAGACCACTTACCCGACCGATGACGTGGTCGCTCAGCGCTGTATCCACAACGAGTGTCACTACATCGAGCTCAAGACCCCGGATGGCCAGGATCCCGACGACGCCTCGGAGGTCATGCGGCGTCGCTGCGTGCCTCGGGACGTGGTGCTGGCCCACTCGGGTGCCTTTGCCAAGTATTTGGGCCGGCTCGACGCGGTCGTTTCCAACGACCCGGCCGACTTTCCCGCCGAAAAGGTGCTGAGCGAGCTCAACGCGTTCGAGGTGGTCAGCAACGACTACCGGTTGTTCCCAATCAATGACTCGGTGCCCGAGGACCCGACGGTCATCAACGTGCTCGAGCCCTATGCTCAGGGTCTGGACGAGTTCGCCAACCTGGAGCTCTTGGTGGGCTTTGCCCCCTATGGGTCGCCCCGCTTCTCGGTTACCGGTGGCGATTCGCCGCTAGGCAATCTGATCGCCACGGCCATGTGGCTGCGGCTCGGCGTGCAGACCGACTTTGCCCTGACCAACACTACCGGGATCCGTGCCAGCATCGTCCCCGGCTCTTTCGACGTCGAGCAGATGTACAACATCTTCCCCTTCGACAACTCGATCTCCAAGATGCAGCTCTCCGGCCTGGAGGTGCAAGAGCTGTTCGACTATGTGGCCCGGCGTTCGGCAGGCCGCGGCTGCACCTCACAAGTTCAGATCGCTGGGGCGCGGATGGTGATGGACTGCGCTTGGGACGATCCAGCCGACGAGCTGCCCCCTGGCAAAGCGGTGGGCATCTACATCGGTGCGACGGATACCGCTTGTCTCGGCGACCTGGACTGTCCGGACGACTTGATCGGGAGCTGCGATACGACCATCGGCCGCTGTTGGCGGCCCATCGACGCCATCGCCAGCTATGAGATGGCCACCTCCAACTACCTGGCAGGCGGGGGGAGTGGGTTCCGGGTGCTGCAGCGCAACACCACCCAGTCCGACACCGGCATTCAGCAGCGTGATGCGCTGATTGACTACATCCGCGGCGGGCGCGCCTGCGGTACCGATGGGGACGGCAATCTCACCGCCTGCGCGACTGACGACGATTGCGAGGCCAAGCTCGGTGAGGGCTTCGTCTGTGCTTGCCCCTCGGCGGTCTTGGAGGGCGACGTATGTGCCACCGATCCGGAGCAAGCCTGCCCCTTGGCGAGCGGGAGTCCCGGCTCTGGTGACGGTGCCTGTGTGGTGGCGGCTTGTCGCGACCACGTGGCATCCTTCGAGCGGGACCTGTGCGAACGAGCACCCACCGAAACGGTGCGGGACGAGTGCCTGGCCTCGGTCAAGCCCTGCTCGGCCGGTGGCGAGCAGTGCAAGTTCCTGGCCTGCGCCGATACCTCGATGGGTAACGGATCGGACGGGCGCATCAGGATGGTGGGGAAATGAGGAGCGTGACGATGAAACGCACCACAGGCTATCTGGCGGCTGGCGCCCTGATCCTCGGAGGCGGTGGTTGCACCGTCGATGGAGGGATCCAGAACCATGGGCACCTGAGCGTCGTGGTCACCGAGATCTGCGACGCTGCGATGGCCAACTGCAACCCTCCACCGACCACCGACGCCCCGCTACCACCGAATCTGGGCGACGTGGACGAGCTGTGGCGGTTCACCGCCGAGGCCATGGATGACGCGGGCAACCTGGACACCACCTTCAACGGTGCGGCTCGGGTCAGCATGAACCCTGGGGCTGTGCACCTGGTGCTTCAGGGGGGCGTCGAGCAGGGCCGCAACATCCGGTTCACGGCCGGCCACGCCGAGGGCGAGGTCCTCTTGACCGAGATGTTTGGACCGACCCGACTGTGGGTCGAGGACATTGGCTACCTGCCTGCCGAGCCGGGCCAGACACCCACTTGTTCGAACGGGGTCGACGACGACGGCGACGTGGTCAACGACTTTCCCAACGATCCGGGCTGTGCCTATGCCGATGACATGACCGAGGAGCCGGGCACGCTGCTGACCGGCGTGTCCCAGGCTATCGCCTACGAGCTGCCGACCTTGGCCGACGTACAGGGCTACAGCGCCACCACGCCCTACAAGGCGGTGGCGGTTCGCATCAAGACCACCGCTCCCAGTCAGGTCGTGGTCACCCGGGTGTCCCCCAACGGCTTTTTCGTGAGCGATCTGAACGAGCCCGAATATGGCCACATGTACGCGTACAACTTCAACGCGCCGGCGGGCATGCGGGTATGCGACCGACTGACGATGCTGGGAGGCACGGTTGCCGAGTTCTTCGGCTTCACCGAGGTCACCTTTCCCTCCTACGACGTCGGCCTTTGGAATCCCGGGGGCGCCACCTGTGCCATCGACCTCGATTGCCCCAGCGGCGACTACTGTCGGCTGGGGGGCTGCCAACCTTGTCGCATTCCCGATCCCGCTGAGATCACCAACGGCATCCTCGCCAGTGACGCGGAGATGGAGAAGCTCGAGGCTGGGCTAGTGCGAATTGAGCAGGTCACGTTGCCCAGAAAGCTCGGGCCAGGACTGGGGCAACCGATTCCTGAGGACCAGTGGCCTGATGACGCGCGGGATATCGACAAGTGGACCTTTGGCGAAGCTGCGAGCAGCTGCGATCTGAACGGTGACGGGCTGGTCGACTACCTGGATCCCAAGGAGACCTCCTGCTCCAACGCGTGCTCAGACGATCCCGAGTGCAGCGACTGGTACGGCTTTGCCAGTCGGGGCAACTACAAGGTCCACCGTCCGAACACCCAGATCATGATTCAGATCAACACCGGCACCGCGGGGGCATTCGAGCCACTGCTCCACAAGGGCAAGACGCTCGGTTTCGTGACCGGCACGCTTCACAACTTCTCTGGCGGCAAGCTCAATTGGACCATCGAGACCCGCTGCGCCGAAGATCTGGTCTGCGACTTCGACGATGCCTGTGTCGGCGCCACCGTGCCGACCAATCAGGCCTGTTTCAGTCCCGCTACCGAGGATGACAACGACGCGGCGACCTATTAGGTCGCCCGATCCTCCTGCCGGCGAACAACCTTCCCCTTTTCCCGAGCGGTGCGCCGCTCCACCCAGCTGAACGACACGACCCCATGCGAATCTCCAAGCTAGCCGCCATCGCCGCCGTCACCTTGCCGGTGGTCTTGTCCGTCCGAGCCGCCCAGGCCCAGCCCGATGAGCCCCCGCCAACCGACGACCCCGAAGAGCCCACACCGCCCGAGCCACCGCCGACGCCGGAGCATGAGCAGTTGCTCGAGCAGGCGCGGCAGGCGCTCGGCAATGGTGAGGTCGATCAGGCCTGTGAGCTGTTTGGCAAGAGTCACGATCTGTCCCCTAGCGAGGATGTCCAGTTCGAGCTGGCCCAGTGCCTGGAGCGGGCGGACAAGCCCACTGAGGCGGCCGAGGCTTACGACAAGGTGGCTGCTGCCGAGGGCGCCCGAGCCGCTGAAGCCCAGCGGCGGGCCGTTGCGATTCGCGAGCAACTGGCCAAGGTGGCCGAGCCCGATGCGCCGCCCACCGGGGATGAGGCGCCGAAGGGGGAGAAGAAGCCGGCCCCGGCCGCAGAGGACGAGGACCCCTACGTCTTCAGCGACTTCATGGACACCCGGCTGACCTGGACCTTCGGTGACGACGACCTGCTGCACGACACCGGCATGACGGTGCCGATTTCGCCGAATGCCAACATCGGTGACCGGCGTCAATACCGACTGTTTTTCGACAATCTGAACTCGCGGTTCGGCGGGCGTGAGAACCTGACCCACCTGGTGCTCTACAAGAAGATGCCCGGCTTCATCGACCGGCTCGATACCGAGGCATCCTTGGTGCTGCGGTTCAATATTGGAGCGCTCAGCGAAAAACGCAACAACGTGGACCAGTCGCTCACCGACGCCGGCTCATTCATCCGACTGTTCCTGCGCACCGGGGAGGCGAGCAACGAGGAGGAGGGCGTCGGCCTCACGCTGTGGCCCCTGGACACCGACCGGTTCCGGCTCGGCTACCTCTACGACATCTCCTGGGGCGGGACCAACGCCTCGATCAATCAATCGATCTTCCCGCGCATCCAGGGCAGCTCTCCGGGCTTCAAGTTCCAGTACGACCACAAGATCTTCAACCTGTTCTTCGGCATGAAGACCGCCGAGATCGTCCAGGTGCAGGAGATCCTCACCCCCGGTACGGCGGAGGTGGAGGTCATCCGGGTTGGGGAGACCAACTACGGCTTCCTCGGCGGTGGCGCGCTACGTTTGGGCGACTACTTCAGTGCCGATCTAGGGGTGGGCTATTTCCAGCAGGGCAAGTTCGACCTGCCCGACGTGCTCGGCGAGAGCGTTTACACCTTTGGTGGCTCGGCCCGGCTGGCGGCGCACAGCGCCAACAGCGGCGTCTCCCAGTCTGTCGACTTTGCGCTCTATCGCAACGATCCGATGAAGCACGAGGCCCTGCTCAAGCAGTCCACCTACGATCCTGACGAGACCAGCTGGTCGGTGGCCGTCGAGGGGTCGAACTTGTGGCAGCACCTCAAGGACTTCGACGCGACCGGTGAGACGCAGCTGCAAGCGGCCCGCACCGTAGCGCTGCAGGGCAACATGACGACCGGGTTTTTCCGGGTGAGTCTGACGGGCATCTACCGAGATCTGAAGTTCGTGCTGCGCAACGTGCCGAGCTACGTTCCCTTCGAGACGGTGCCTGCTGGCGCCGACGTGGGTGACGAGATCTTCGTCGCCGCGGCGGCGGACTATCATTTCGACGGCCCCAAGCTGACCCCGGGTCTAGGTGCCGGCCTCCAGTTCCCGGCCACCTTCACCACTAGCGCGTCCAACGAGTTCGGCGAGACCATCGGCCGCACCGTCGTCGTCCGCCAACAGGGCGACTTCTCCATCCTGCCCCAGGACCGCGATTCGGTGCCCATCTTCCAGGCCCGCGCCAGTCTCAAGTGGGATGCGTCGGAGATCCTCTCGTGGCTCGCCTGGGTCCAGTTCGTGCGGGACAACAACGGTACCTTCGTCGAGCGAGATCCCAACGAGGGCACGGTGGCGCTGCGTACCTTCAACAGCCCCAACTTCTTCGGCTTCGGCACGTCGGTGCAGGCGCGCTTCTAGGCCGCCGCAGCGGCCCCGAGCAGGCAGCTCCATGAGCGGTGCAGCGCGTCGACCCCGAGCGGTGCGTTGCGGCGGTTCGTCCCTGGGGGCCCAGGTACTGGGTCTCGTCATCTGGGCGACGGTTCTGGTCACGCCTGCGATGGCCCGGGCCGATCTGATGGGCGATGCCCAAGCGCTCGTCGCGGCCTGGAGCGAGAGCGGGGCGGTCGTGACTCGGTTGACCACCCTGTTCTTGTCTCACTCAGACGGCCGCACGGTGTCCTTGTCTCACCAAAACGGCCGCATGGGGCCCTTTGACGCGGCCCGAGCGCCGGCCAAACGCTGCGTCACCATCGTGGCCTTGGCGGAACGTCAGATCCGCTTCAGCCTGGTGCCGGCTCGCCCAGGGGTGGGGGCGGCGGAGGCACTCGCCGACTCGCCGGCTCAGCCAACCGGCGCACGCCGAACGGTGCAGAGCCAGGCGGGGGTGGCGGTGCTGCAAGACTGTGGAGACGGGGGGCTCAGCAGCGGCCGAGTCCGGGTGGCCATGGACTCTCCCCGCGGTGCTGTCGAGCTATTGGTCGCCTATCACCAGGTGCCCCTGGTGCCGCTGGTCATCACCTTGCCTGAGCGCGCCCAAGGGCCAGTGGCCCCAGGAGGCGAAGTCGGCGAGCCTCTGGCGCTGGCACCGGTGGCGGAGCGGGAGGCCCGGGCTAGGCGCGCCGCGCTCGGTGATGGTGCCAAGCTGGTGGTCAGGGTGGTTGCGAAGGCGTCAGAGCGCGGTGCTGGGTCGGCGGTGCTCAACCTGACCAGGGGCTGCCACCGCCTCACCGTGCTGGCCGACCAGGCTGGCTCGAGCCAGCCTGTCGACATCGATGCCGATGTCCGGCTCGAGGATGACGCGGAGCCGCTGCGGCGCGATCGATCCCATGCCCCAGACGCTCGGCTCGACTTCTGTCTCGGAACCAAGGCGAAGGTGTGGCTGCGCTTCATGGGGGCAGGGGGGCCGACCAAGGTGACGGTCCAGGATGCCTTCTGGCCCATGCCTGCTGGCGTGCCGACCTATTGGGGCGCCACCGCTGCCGCTGGGCTCGGTTGGGCACTCCATCGGCGTCGTGCGCCGCCGGTGACCGAGGGGCCGGTGTTTCAGGCGCTGGGACCGCCTGGGATCACCACCTTGCCCATTCCAGTTGAGCCTGGCGGCTGCTACTTTGCTGCCTTTGCCGCGGTACGCGATCAGGCTGGGCCGGGCCGGCTGACCGTCGAGGCAGGCGCCCAGCGGTACCATGACGACGCCAACGAGGAGCCCCGCGGCGCCGCGGTGAGTTTCTGCGCCCCGGTAGGGGCCCCCATCGCTCGGGCGCAAGTCGACTTGCGAGGGAGTGGTGGCTTCTGGGTCTTTGCCCTGTGGTCGCTGGGAGGCGCTGCTCGGTGAACGCTCTGCGACGGCTTCGCTTCGGGTTGCTCGCCCTGGCGCTGGGGACAATCGCCTGCGGCCCCTCCCACCCCGCCGACGGGCCGGCGGCCGGCAATGGCAAGCTCCGAGTGGTCGCGGATGCTGTCGATCCGGTGCCCTTGCTGCGCCCAGCGGCTCAGATCGCCGCGGCAGCCGGTGCCGGCACGTTACGGCCCATCGCCGCCGCCGTGCTGGGGGAGGGGGACCAACTGGGCAGCTTCGTCCAGATCCCGGCAGGCGAGTGCATGCTGGCCCTGGCCCGGGCCGGACGCAGCGTTCGGGATGTCGATCTGATCGTCTATTCCGATGGGGGCGACCGCTTGGCGGCTGACGAGGCGCCGGAGCCGCGGGCTGCAGTGATGATCTGCCCACCCCACCCGCGGCGGGTTTACGTGGCGGCCCGGCTGGTGACCGGTCCCGGCATGATGGCTCTGGGCGTGATGCCAGTGCCGCTGGCCAAGGCCGAGGCGGTGGCTCGGGGCCTGGGCGTGCGAGGGCGCCCCGGTGAGGATACCGGCAAGCTGAGCGCCTGGCCGGGGCTCGAGGCAAAAATTCGTGAACGGCGGAGCGCCATCGGATCCCGTTGGGAGGACGTGCGGCGGGTGGCTCTGCCGCTCGATCCCAGAGCCTATACGACCCTGTCAGTCCCGCTGCCCGCCGGGCGCTGTCTCGATGTCCTGGTCACGCCTAACAGCGAGATCGGCGGAATCGACGCCATCGTGCTCGACGAGGCAGGCCGGGTGGTCGCCCGGGGCAAGCCGCCTGGGCGGGATCGGGCGTTCATCCTGTGCAGCGCTTTCGAGCAGACCCTCACGCTCCTCTTGCGGCCGCGGTCGTCCACTGGCGTCGTGGCCGTGGTGATTGCCCGGTCGCCACTGGGCGCGGTGGACGAGCTCAACGGTCGCGCGTGGGTCGATGGCGCCTCTCCGGTGGTTCCCCTGGCCCAGGCGCTGACGAGGCATCAGGTGCGCACCAAAGGGCTGCGCATGAAGCCTGCCAAGAAGCTCGCCGCCACGGCTGTTGCCGTGGGTGCCCCAAAGACTCTGAAGGTCGAGCTGCAGCGGGGCTGTAGTCGGATCGATCTGGTCGGCGGCACGCCGCTCGGTCATTTTACCGCGGCGCTCTGGTCCCTCGACGGTCGCTTGCTGTCCCGCGGTCAAGGTGGCGAGCTTGCCACGCTGTTCTATTGTGGCGCTGCAACCGCCGCTCGTCTCGAGGTGGGCGCCAGTGAGCGCGGCGGGCCCGTGGCCGTTGAGGCGCGGCTCGACGCTGTCCCGTCCCAGGTGCTGCTGGATCACCCGCTGGCGGCGGCGCGCCTGCTGCAACGGCTGGAGGCCAGTGCCGGACCGGTCGACGCTCAGCAAGCCGCTGCGGTCAAGGTGGTACGCCTGGCTGCTGCAGCCCGCAGCAGTCAGGTCATCGAAGTGCCCGCCGGTCGTTGCCAACAGGTCGTCGCTGCGGCGGTGGGCTCAGCCCGAGGTGTGCAGCTTCGGCTCGTCGGCAAAGGCGGCCAAGAGACGCTCCACCGCGGCGACCAGGCGGTGAGCGAGCAGCTCTGCGCAGGGGATGAAAAGATGAGCCTTCGGCTCGAGCTACAGGTGGCCTCGGGCCAGGCGGATCTGCTGTTGCTGCGTCGGCTGTTGCCTCGGTGATGCGGTCAGGTGGCGAGGCTGACCTCGAGTCAATGATCGAAGTCGGGCTCGGGGGAGATTGGATGAGGCGGCGAACGAAGCTGGTGTCGCCTGTCCAGCGGTGGGGATTGCGGCTTGGGAGTGTCAGAAATTCTGTGTACGACGCCCGGCTATCCTGATGAAAGGAAGCCACCGTGCCGAAGAAGAAAGACACAGACCCGATCACGACAGCTCGACACCACTGCGGCGGCCGACGAAGCAAGCCAGGCTCAGCAGTAGCAGCAAGACCGCAGCAGACCATGGTCTCCCCAATGAGCCGACGGTGGCACACGAGCAGCCATCCTCAGATCCCGAATAGGCGTCGGCATCCACAGCGCCGACGTCCTGCGCCTGGATCGTCGTGCTCGTCGTATTGGACGCGCCTGCATCGTCGATGACCGTCAAGGAAACCTCGTAGGTGCCGACAGCTGTGAACAGGTGGGAGACCGTTGCACCCGTTGCGGTCTCACCATCATCGAAGTCCCAGTGGTAGTCAGCAATCGATCCGTCGTCGTCAGTGGACTCTGAGCCGTCGAACTCCACCTCCAATGGTGCCAGTCCCACGACGGGATCGGCCAGCAGCTCAGCATTCGGGGCCTTGTTTTGTCCCAGGTACTCGAACATCACGGCGTCTGCGACCACCTCCGCGCCACTTGGCGCATCGTCCGTCAGCTCAACGTATGGGTTGCCCGCGGCCTCGAAGTCGAACTCGCCCAGAACGTTCCAGCCCGACTCATCGGTGACTCGCATGTCGACGAGGACCGATTGCACACCGTCACGGTGATGGATGGCAAACCCGGCGTCCGTTGGCCGATCCACATCGGTGGACCACGACGCGAAGACACGATAGGGACCGCTCTTGGCGAGCTCGGGCTGCCACCTCGCCCAGTCACCTCCCGTACCTACTTCGTTGAGAGCGTAGTCTGGGCCATAGAAGCCAGGTCTGGTGTCGAAGGTCGGCCATTCCCCCTGGGAGGTGAAGCTCGGCGCGTCGTCGGAGTTATCGATGATGACCCTCGGACCCTCGACATACACGTCCACCTGCGCCGTGTCCGAGAGGTCGGTGTCGTCGGTGACCGTGAGCGTGGCCTGGTAGGCATCGGGGTAGTCATAGGTGTGGGATGCCGTCACTCCGCTCCCGGTCGCGCCGTCGCCGAAGTCCCATTCGTAGGTGGTGATGACACCGTCCGAATCCTGGGAGTCAGAGGCGTCGAAGGAGACGACGAGGGGCGCGATCCCGGAAGCAGGCTCGGCGATCGCCACCGCCTCGGGCGCCCCAGCCTGGTCGCCGAAGTCACCGCCGTTCCCTGCTCGGTACGCTGCGGCTGCCGAGCCTGGCCCCCCATGGGAGCTGGTGTTGAACTGGTTCATCAGCAACAGGAACTTGTTCTCCATGACCTCGCCGGCGGAGAACGCGTGATAGCCATTGGACACCCAGGCGATGAGGCACTCATTGGCCTCGTTCGGGGCGATCAGCAGGACGTAGTCGGCAATGCTCCAGTCGCTATGGAGGATGAGCACCGGGTCCACCTTGGCGCTGGGCTTGTCGATACGAGCGCCAAGGTAGTCGTCGTCGCCGCCGCCATAGTAATAGAAAGGGGTCAG